>JBAXTC010000342.1:0-7858 GCA_037130375.1 Verrucomicrobiota bacterium
TTCGTTTATCAGTAGTATGAAGAACTTGATTATCATTGGTGCGGGCGGGCTGGGAACTGAAGCGGCTTGGGTCGCCCAGCGCACGGGGGAGTTCCACCTCCTGGGCTTTTGTGACGACGCGGCAGCAAAAAAGGGGCTGCTGGTGCAAGGACAGCCCGTTTTTGGGTCCATTGAAGAAGCCGCAGGCTACCAACGAGAAGCCGAGCCGGTTTGGTTTCATTGTGGCGTGGGGAATAACCGGGATCGCCAATCGCTGGCTCAACGGGCGGAGCGTGTTGGTTGGCAGGCGGCGACGCTGATCGACCCCTCCGCCCTGGTCAGCCCGGATGCGAAGATTGGCGCGGGGTGTTATGTTGGGGCGGGTTCCATCGTGTCAGTCCATGCCACCTTGCTGACCCATGTGCTGATCAATCAGCACTGCACCATTGGCCACGACAGTTTTCTGGCCAGTTATGCCCAGGTTTGTCCTGGCGGACGGATTTCAGGAAACGTTCGATTGGAGGAGGGGGCATTCGTCGCCTCAAACGCGGTGGTGGCTCCCGGCCGGTGGATTGGGCCATGGGCCACAGTAGGGGCGGCCTCCTTCGCCAGCCGCAATGTCGAAGCCGGCGTGACTGTGGTCGGCGTGCCGGCCCGGCCGCTGTTTGGACCGTAACGGGGCGGGTTCGGCCTCCAGGGGAGCATAGTTCAACCTGAACTCACCTGCGCCCGCTTGCTGGCCCTTTTTGCTGTTTTGAATGATCCTGTTTTATTAAGGTAATTGCGCATGTCATTGAATGATCTTAGGCAAATAGTGGCCGGAGTACTCGAAGTTGAACCGGAACAGTTGACTCCGGAAACCGATCTCCGCCAGTTCGACACCTTCGATTCGGTGAACGTTCTCAATCTCATGATGACGCTGAATATTGAAGCCAATATCCAAATGTCTCCTGCCGATGCTCAGAATCTGAGGCAGTTCGGCGATCTGATCCGGTTGGCCGAAAAGCAGGGGATCGCGCTGCAATGAAGACGTTTCTCGTCACCGGGGCATCTTCCGGAATTGGTCTGGCCTGCGCGCAGCGCCTGGCGGCGGCAGGGCACCGGTTGGTGCTCGTGGCGCGAAACGAGGCGAAGCTACGCGAGGCAGCCAGCGAGCTGCCCGGAGGCCCGCATCGGGTACAGAGTTGTGATGTCAGCGACGAAATTGCGGTCGAAGGCTTTTTCAAGACTCTGAGAGCCGATGGGATGCTGTTGGACGGGATGGTGCATTGCGCAGGGATTCATTGGCTGCGGCCCCTCCAGTTGACCGACAGCAGAGCTTTGAACGAGATGCTGCACTCGCACGTCATTTCTGCCGTGGCTTTGGCGCGTGCTCTGGTCATGCAGAAAGTTGTGTCGCCGCAAGGGTGCGCAGTGGTTTGGCTGTCCTCGGCCGCGGCGCTGCAAGGCAATGCGGTCACCGTGGCCTACGCCGCAGCCAAGGGAGCCTTGATCTCGGCTGCCCGTGCGTTGGCGGCGGAACTGGCCCGGCGCAAGGTCCGGGTCAACGTGCTGGTGCCCGGCGTGGTGCGGACGCCGCAGAGCGAGGGGTGGATGAAGCTGCTGCCACCCGAGCAGATCCTGGCGGTCGAGAAGGAGCACCTGCTGGGAATCGGCACGGCGGACGACGTGGCTGGCCCGGCTTGTTTCTTGCTATCGGACGACGCCCGATGGATCACGGGAACTACCCTTGTAGTTGATGGCGGTCTGACCTTGTAACCGAGGGCGATTCGTTCTTATGGCATTTATCAAAGCAATGGCTTACTGCCTGCCCGAATCACGCCTGACCAACGCTGAGCTGGTGGCGCGTTTTGGAGAAAAGGCGGTTCAATCCATCATCAAGATGGCCGGAGTGAAGGAGCGGCGGGTGGTCGCGGAGGGCGAGACGGCGTCCGATCTCGCCTGCCGAGCGGCGCAGCGGCTGTTTGCTGAGCACGGTGTTGACCCCAAGACCATTGATCTTCTGATCTTCACCTCTCAGACCGGGGATTACCAGATCCCAGCCACGGCATGTGTGCTCCATGAGCGGCTGGGACTTGGCGAGCGGTGCGCTTGTTTTGACATGGGTTTGGGCTGCAGCGCGTTCCCGTTCAGCCTCAGCGTGGCTAACGGATTGCTGGCAACCGGGGTGGCTAGCCGGGCATTGCTGTTGAACGCCGATGCCCTTACGCAGGTTATCCACCCGCAGGATCGTGGCTTGGTGCCTCTGCATGGTGATGCGGCGGTTGCCACGCTGATGGAAAGCACGCCGGGCGGCGGCAGACTGGCAGGATTCTATTTCGGAACTGACGGCAGCGGCTGGAAACATCTTGTCATCCCCGTTTCCGGTGCCCGCCGGAAGCGCGACACAGAGTCGGCCCGGGAAGTCACCGACGACACGGGCAGTGTGACTACGGCGGAACATCTGCAAATGAATGGACCAGCCGTGTTTCATTTCTCAATGCACAAGGTTCCAGAGGCCATCAAAGCTGCTCTGGCCCAGTGGCATTGGGCGATCGCAGACTGCCAGTTGGTTTTGCTCCACCAGGCCAACCGGACCATGGTGGACATGATTTACCGGTTGTTGCGGGTGCCGGTGGAGAAGCAGTTTCACTTCGTGGAGGAAGTGGGCAACGCGAGCGGGGCTTCGTCACCCATGTTGTTGGCAGAGGCGTATCGGCAGGGGCGGATCAAGAGCGGGGACAAGATCGTTTTAGCGGCGTTCGGCGCTGGGCTATCGTGGAGCGTGGTCGGCATCGAGTGGGCATGAGCAGCTTTCAACTCCACCACAACGGATATCTGACGGCGGATTTGGAAAAGGCTGCCGCGACGTTGGAACAGCGGTTTGGCTACGTGCGGGAGAGCGACACCATTCATGACGCTGTGCAGACAGCCAATGTGCAGTTTCTGCGGCTGCCGGGTGGCCGCTCCTGCCTGGAGTTGGTGCGGCCGGATGGCCCGGACAGCAAATTGGCACGCACCTTGAAGAAGCATGGGGAAGGGTGGCACCACGTTTGTTATGAAGTGGCCGACATTGCGGCTGCCGGCGCTTCGTTGCGAAATCAGGGAATGCTGTGCGTCTGTGAACCCGTGCTCGCGGTGGCTTTTCCGGGCCGCCGGATCGCGTGGTTTATGGATGCGAGTGGTCTGCTTGTTGAGCTGGTAGAAGCCGGAGCCGACTCTTCTAGCTCGGCGTGCGCGTGAAAACCGCTTCAACAACTGAAAGTGGAAGCTAACCCGTGAATTGCCCGGTTTGTGGATCAACAAAAGCCCGCGTACTGGCCCATCTTCGCGTGGGATCCCTCTCTATGCACTCGGTGCAGAGGTGCAGCGGATGCAAGCTTGAATTCGTCCAGCCGTTTCTAGTCAGTGAGGATCTGCCCAATTCAGCTCCCACAGCGGAAGCCTATTTGGCAGCCCTAAGCACCCACCACTCCATCCTGCGGGAGCTGAGCCGGTTCCGGGCGGCCAAACGGTTGGGCTTATATACGGAATTGCTTGGAGGTCGTCAGCCGCGCCGAGTTCTTGAGGTTGGGTGTGGCAGCGGCTGGATGGTGTGGGCCTTGACGGAGTTGGGCATTGAGGCCCAAGGCATCGAAATTGACACGGGTTTGGTGCAGATTGCCAAGAACTTGGGCGCACAAGTGACCCAGGCAGACATCTGCAATGTTGGGCGGAGGCAGTTTGAAGGTTTCGATGTCGTCTGTTCGAGTCAGGTCGTGGAACACCTATTTAAGCCACGGCAAGCGATGTTGGCCATGGCTTCAGCCTTACGAGAGGGGGGGGGTAATTCATGTTGATGTGCCAAACGCTGATAGCTGGGGGGCACGGGTTCGACGGATTTACCATCAGGACAAGAACTGGGGTGCCATCAGTTTGCCACACCATCAGGTTGGGTATCACCCTCAGTCACTGGCCTGTCTGTTCCGCATGAGTGGGTTGCAGTCTGAAAGATTGCTTGAGCGCCCGACGGACGACGCTCTGTACGGTCAGATAATTCTCCCGAAAGCTTGGTTGTCGCGCGTTGCGATGACTCTGACGCATGGTCTCGGACATGGTTATCTATTGGTGGGGGTGGCGAGAAAGGTATAAAGTATGACAACCCTCGAGCGTTTAGAGATCGTATTCGGCGACGTATTCGACGACCCGTCGCTCCAGCTCACTCCGGATTTTTCACCCGCAGTCTTCCCGGACTGGGACTCCGTGGCAACGGTGCGCCTGGTGCTGGCTATCGAGAGCGAGTTTAACATGCGCTTCACCACCGAGCAGGTGGCGGGAATCAAATCAGTCAGCGGCATTCTGGCCGTTCTGGGATCGGCTTAGGTTGCCTCGGTGCTTATGGAGTCGGCAACCAAGCTGCTCGAACAGGCTCGCACGGCACGGCGCACTGGAGACTGGGCGAGTGCCTATGGGTGGTTGCGTGCGGCGCTGGCTGACGGAGCGGCTTCCTACGAGTTTCTGGCCAAGGCGGCGGAGCTGTTTGCCCGGTTGAAAAAGCAGGGAACTCCGCCGGGAGGGAATTGGAACTGCAAGCTGGCCTATCTGTGCCGGCATACCGTGGCCTTCCACCTGCCGATCCTGGAATTGATGGCGTGGAGGGACGGGCTGCTGCTTCAGGTCTATGCTCCGGCTTACGGTACTGTTGAGCAGGAGGTGTTGGGTCCGGAATCGGGCTTGTATTCGTTCGCACCGGATGTCGTGCTGTTTGCCGGCCATTGGCGCGACACCGGTCTGCCGGCATTCTCTCCGCAGCCCACGGAAGAGGTGCAGGCTGCTTTGACCAGCCTCGAAACGCTTTGGGCAGCGGTAGTGTCCAACCATCCTTGCCGCATCATCCAGCACAACTTCGATTTGCCGGCCTGGGACTCTTACGGGAACTTGGGGCAGCGGCTCTCCGGGGGGCGGGCCGCCATGCTGCGGGAGTTAAACCGGCGCTTGGCGCAAGTGGCCCCAGACCAGGTAGCCGTTCTGGACCTGGATCAGGTTTCCGCCTATTACGGACGGAAGCGATGGGAGGACGCACGGATGTGGCATCTGGCCAAGCAGCATCCCGCTCCGGCCGCCTTGCCCGCGCTGGCGGCGGCCCAACTGGCACTAGTCCGGGCCGGGTTGGGCTTGGCGAAAAAGGTGTTGGTGCTGGACTTGGACAACACGCTCTGGGGCGGCGTCATCGGAGAGGATGGCTTGGCGGGGATTCAATTGGGGCCGCCTGACGCGCGCGGCGAGGCGCATCAGGCATTGCAGCAATATTGCCTTGAATTGAAGCAACGGGGGGTGTTGCTGGCGGTCTGCTCGAAGAACAACGAGGAGGACGCCCGGTTGCCGTTTGAGAAACATGAAGCCTCGGTGCTGAAGCTCAGCGATTTTTCGGCGTTCATCGCCAATTGGCAGGACAAGGCGTGGAATCTCCGTGACATGGCGCAGACGCTTAAGTTGGGCTTGGACAGTTTTGTGTTTCTGGATGACAACCCGGTGGAACGGGCGAACATCCGTGATCATCTGCCCATGGTGGCGGTGCCCGAGGTCGGCAACGAGCCGTCTGATTTCATTGAGGCACTGGGGAGAGGACAGTATTTTGAAGCGTGGAGTCTTTCTGAAGAGGACCAGTTGCGGGCAGCCAGTTACGCGTCCAATGTGCAGCGCGAGGAGGTCCACAAGAGGGCAGCCTCACAGGCGGACTATTTGCGGGAATTAGGCATGGTCTGCGAACACGGCATCTTTGATGGAAGGACGCTCCCGCGCATTGCGCAACTGGTGGGCAAAACCAACCAGTTCAATCTGACGACGAAGAGGCACAGCCTGGAGGATCTTCGAGGCCTGGCGGCGGACCCGGGGAATTGGACGCAATGGTTCCGTCTCCGGGACCGATTCGGCGACTTCGGATTGATCGGTGTCATCATCGCTGTGCCGGCTGAGCCGGACGGCTTGCTCGTTGACACGTTCCTCATTAGCTGCCGTGTCATGGGCCGCACGGTCGAGCACTTTATGGCGCTGGAATTATTGTCCGTCGCTCGTCAGCGTGGAATCCACAAGTTGGCAGGAACGTATCGCCCCACACCGAAAAACAGCATGGTGGCGGGGCTTTGGCCTCAATTCGGATTTCATAAGACCAGCGAGACTGCCCAGGAAACTACCTTTGAACTGGATGTTGATCGTGGAGACGGGCTGTTGAGCTTCGTGACTAAAGCGGCACCTTAGCGGCGGGGGTTCCGACTGCTCTGCCAGAAATTCTTTGCCTCAAGCTTTACCCAAACGCGTCTTCGACTTGGTCGTGGTCCTCGGCACGGGGGTATTTTGGCTGCCGCTGCTGCTGCTTATAGGCGTTCTCATTCGCTGGCGAATTGGCTCGCCAGTGCTGTTTCGGCAAAAGCGCCCGGGGCGGGGCGGGGTGCCGTTCGAATTAGTGAAGTTCCGGACAATGACCAGCGTCCGCGATGCGCAGGGCAGCCTGTTGCCGGATGAGCGGCGGCTGACGCCTATCGGCCGGTTCTTGCGCAGCACCAGCCTGGATGAGATTCCGGAGTTGTTGAATGTGATCAAGGGCGAGATGAGTTTGGTCGGGCCCCGGCCCCTGCTGACGGAGTATTTGCCCCGTTATACGCCCGAGCAGGCGCGTCGGCATGAAGTGAAACCGGGCATCACCGGTTGGGCGCAGGTGAATGGCCGCAACGCCATCTCCTGGGAACGGAGGTTCGAGCTCGATGTGTGGTACGTGGATCACTACGGCCTCTGGCTGGATTTGAGGATCCTGGCGCTTACTTTACTCAAGGTGTTTCAGCGGGCAGGTATCAGTGCTGATGGCCATGCGACGATGCCTGAGTTTGGAGCCGGCACGAGGGACAGCCAGGCAAAAGGGGTCCAACCCCAGGGCGGCAGTCCGACAGAACCTCCACACCATTCGTGAGTCTGCCGGTGCGAAGCGCGGAAGTCGATTTTGGAGCGTGATTGTATGAATCATGCAGGGGCTGTTGAGTCGTTCTATCAACGCTGCGGGAAGCGGATTGCGGATTTCACTTTGGCGCTCATTGGCTTGGTTCTGTTTGGCATTCCCATGCTGGCGGTTGGTTTGCTGATCCGCCTCGTGGATGGGGCTCAATTCTGTTCCAGCAGCAGAGGGTCGGGATGCACGGGCGGCTCTTCACGATCTGCAAGTACCGCACGATGCGCAACCGCGCGCAACAGGAATGGTTGCCGAGACCTCGGTTTTTCCCGCGCTACCGGGCTTACATGGCTTCTGCGGACACAGTAAGATTTTTACAAATATGACACCCGATCCGCGACGTTTGTTCTTGTCGCCGCCGCACCTCGGCGAGGCCGAACTACGCTTCGTCGGCGAGGCGTTTGAGAGCAACTACATCGCCCCGCTGGGGCCGATGGTGGATGCGTTCGAGCGTGAGTTCGCCGCCTACACCGGCATCCCTCACTGCCTTGCGCTCGCCAGCGGCACGGCGGCCATGCATCTCGCATTGCGCGAACTGGGCGTTGGTCCAGGCGATGAGGTGCTGGCGTCCACGCTCACGTTTATCGGCAGTGTCAGTCCAGCCACGTTTCTTGGCGCGTCGGTGGCGTTCATTGATGCGGATGCAGGGTCGTGGAACATGGACCCGGCTCTCCTCGCGGTTGAGTTGGCCGAGTGTGCTCGCCGTGGCAAGCTTCCCAAAGCGGTCATCCCGACTGATCTTTACGGTCAGTGTTGTGATTTGGAGCGGATCAAACAGGTTTGTGAGCGCTACGGAATCCCAGTGGTCGCCGATGCCGCGGAGGCGATGGGAGCGAGATATCAGGAGACGGGCAGGGCGGGGGGAAAAGCTGATCGGGCAAAAGCTGAAATGCTGAAAACTGAAATGCTGAAATCGGAAGG
>JBAXTC010000343.1:0-7822 GCA_037130375.1 Verrucomicrobiota bacterium
ATGAGCTGGGGAAAGACTTTGCTCCGGGCCAGCGGCTGGGCGATGGTCTTGCCGTCAGTGACCTCTTCGCGGGTCTTCGAGATGGCCCCTTTGATGATCCGATTAGAGATGATCTGTTCGGTAATCTTCAGCGCGGTAAGCACCGGAACACCGTTTTCCAGTAGGGTCGAGAGAGTGCGCGCAAATTGGCCGAACAAATTCAGCTTAACCACCTTCCCGAAAATCGGCGCATTCATCTTCCAATGGTCGATCTTAAGCCGGCCTTGCTCGGATGCCCGGAACCGGATGAAAAGGGCCGAGGCCACGATGAGAACCAGGGCGCTTACGCCCATGTCCACGGGACTGGTGAAAAAATGGCTGATGTTGACCAACATTTGCGTCATCAAGGGTAACTGCACGTTCATGCCCTCGAAAATCGACAGGAACTTGGGCAGCATGAAAGTCATGAAGAACACCATGATCACGACACCCACACACCCCACAACGCACGGATAAATGAGCGCCGACACAAATTTCGACTGCACTTGGGCAAACCTCTCGAAGTGGTCCGCCATGCGCCGCAAAACTTCAACCAGCGCGCCGCTCGATTCGCCCGCCCGCACCATGTTGACATACAAATCGGAAAAAATCCGGGGCTGCTTGGCCATGGAATCAGATAAACTCCGGCCCTCCATCACGTCCTGCTTTAGCTCCTTGCTGACATCGGCAGAAATACCTTTGGACTCCAGGTGAGTCATGCTGTTCAGCGCGACCGTCAAGGGCATCCCCGAGTTGAGCAGGTTGGCCAATTGTTGGGTAAAAGTGGCCAATTCCTGAAGCTTCGGCTTGCGCTTTTGGGACATCGCCAACCGCAACCTCGGCGGCAAAAGTCCGCGCCAATCCGTCTTGCGGCCCGCCGAGCGATCCGCCGCCGCCGCAATCGCGCTGCCTTTGGCGGCATCCACGGCGACCGGAAACAGCCCCAACCGCTCAATCTGGATCAAAGCCGCCGAACGGTCAGCGACCTCCAGCATGCCCTCGACGACTTCGCCAGTCCGCCGACGTGCTTTGTATGAAAAATGTGGCATATACCGCAACTATTGTTTCTCTTAAACAGTAATTCTAACGAAAAGTTGCGGTATTCCAAGCCGGTTTTTCGCGAACACCCCTCCAAGGCGCTTATACGCGTATCCCAAAAGACGGAGCGCCGGCTTGAGCCGGCTTTGGACGATCTACAACCAATCCCGCCCCCCAGTAAGAAACTGCGACCCAAGCCCCCTGAACCGCCCGCCCGCCCCTAAGACTTAACCACTTCGTTAGTGCTCCCGCGCCGATAACCCTGGAGATCCAGCGTCACGTGAGTGTAACCAATCTGTTTCAAAGCCTGGGTCACTTTGGCCGAAACACCAGTTTCGAAGAATTTCCCCATTTCGGAGGGACCGACTTCGATGCGGGCCAAGTGAGTGGCGGATGACGGGTTGGACATGACGAGTGAACTGGGGGAACCGCTCGACTCTTCCGACTTTGGACTGCGGACTGCAGACTGCGGACCACCCCACCCACCCCTCAGCTCATGGTGTCTGACTCGAACATCGTAAAAACCCAAGTCGCGCAGGATATTCTCCGCCTGTTCGATCATGCTCAGCTTTCCCGGGGTGACGGCTTCGCCGTACGGAACGCGCGAGCTTAAACAGGCCATCTGCGGTTTGTCGGCCGTCGGCAGACCCAGCCGGGCCGACAGCTCACGAATGTCCGCTTTTGTCAGCCCAGCCTCCTTCAAAGGGGCGCGCACCTGAAACTCCGAAGCTGCCTGAGCCCCGGGGCGAAAATCCCCAAGATCGCTGGCATTTTCGCCGTAGGCGATGACAGCAAAGCCCTCTGCCTTCGCTAACGGAAGGAGTTCGGTGAACAATTCTTGTTTGCAGAAATAGCAGCGGTTATTTGGATTCGCAAGGTAATCGGGATTTTGAAACTCGCGGCTCCGGACGACACGCACCGGCAACTCGAACTGTTGGGCGACGGCCAGGGCCTCAGCCAGCTCGCGCCGAGGCAAACTGGGCGAATCGGCAATGGCGGCAAGGGATTTATCCCCGAGAACCTGGCGCGCCACATAAGCAAGAAAGACCGAGTCCACCCCGCCGGAATACGCGACGAGGCAGGAACCGTAAGACCGCACCAACGCGCGCAGCCGTTCGTATTTTTCCGATGCCACAAACAGAAGCTTGCACTTTCAATCGGTATTGTCGAGTGCTGCGCCGGCTCTGCATCCAGCACAACCACCGGCGTTAATCCCTCCGGCAGCCTTCGGCTTGCCCTGCATCCAAACCCTTGGCACACTAGAGGCAGATGCGTGAATCGCTTCGTGCGTGGAGAGAAAACCTTGAGACCTTCCTCCTGGAGGTCATTGTCGAAGAGCGGCGCGGAACTCGCGAAACGCTCTTGCGCGCCGTCCTGTACGCCTTCTCCAAACTCTTCCAGGCCGCAATCAAAATCCGCCGTTTTCTCTACAACGTACGCATCCTCCGCGACTCGACCCTCGGAGTACAGGTTATCGCCATCGGCAACCTGACCGTCGGCGGCACCGGCAAAACCCCGGTCGTCGAAAAGTTTGCCCGCGAACTGCGCGACCAGGGCCGAAATGTCGCCATCCTCTCGCGCGGCTACCGCTCCAAACCGCCCCCGCTCCACCAACGGTTGCTGAATATGGTTCTGTTCCGCCAGGACACCACACCCCCGCGCATCGTATCCGACGGCAAATCACTGCTCCTCGATTCGGAAATGGCCGGCGATGAGCCCTACATGCTCGCATCGAATCTCAAAGATGTCGTCGTGCTGGTGGACAAAGACCGCGTCAAGAGCGGCCGCTACGCCATTGAAAAGTTCGGCTGCGACACCCTGCTGCTCGACGACGGCTTCCAATACTGGAAACTGCGGGGCCGCCGCCAGGACATCGTGCTGATTGACCGGCAGCAGCCGTTCGGTAATGAGCGCCTGCTCCCGCGAGGGACACTGCGCGAACCTCCGTCGCACCTGGCACGAGCAAGCACAATTTTCATCACTAAGAGCGATGGGGATACTGCCGAACTGCGCCGACGCATCGCCCAGTTTAATCCCTCAGCCGGCATCATCGAGTGCATTCACCACCCGCTGTATTTGGAAGACGTTTTCACCGGGCAACGCTTCGAACTCGCTCTCTTGAAGGGCCAGAAGGTCGCGTCGCTGAGCGGCATCGCACAGCCGGAAAGTTTCGAGCAGAGCCTCGTGAAGCTGGGGGCGGAATTGGTTTATGCGCGCAAGTTCGCCGATCACCATCGTTTCACGCAGCAGGAGATATTGAACGTCATCAACCGGAGCAAGAAAAAGCAGGCCGAAGCGATCGTGACCACGCAAAAAGATGCCGTCCGGTTTCCGAAAATCGACCGCCGCGACCTGCCAATCTATTTCATGCGCGTCGAAATCAAGATCGTCCGCGGCGCGAATGACTTCCAGGACTGCGTGCGCCGCATCTGCTTCCGCTGAGCCAGAATGGAAACGCTTCTCTATTGCATCGCACGCATGTTGTTGGCCTTCGTCCAAAGGCTGCCCCTGGTCTGGGCGGCTCGGTTCGGGCGCGCGGCCGGCGCGTTGGCTTACCGACTCGATGCGCGGCACCGGGGTGTCGCACTGCGGAATTTGACAATGTGCTTTGCCCAGGAGAAATCGCAGGCTGAAATCTGCGCCTTCGCCCGCGAGAACTTCCGGCGCATCGGCGAGAACTTCGTCTGCGCCGTCAGAACCGCCGCCATGAGTTTTGAGGAGCTGCGGCCGCACGTGGAATTTGTCGGCAACAATCGCATCATCTCGCCCCCGCCCGGCGGGCAACCGCAGAGCGTGGTCGCCGCCATCGGCCACTTCGGGAATTTCGAGATCTACGCCCGGTTTCACCAGTTTGCACCCGATTACACCTGCGCGGCCACCTACCGCGCCCTGCGCCAGCCCTCCCTCAACCGCCTGCTGCAATCCCTGCGCGAGCAGTCGGGCTGCCTGTTTTTCGAGCGCCGTTTCGATGCCGGGCCGTTGAAGGCTTTTATGAACCAGCGCGGAGTCATGCTGGGCCTCCTGGCAGACCAGTCGGCGGGCAGCCACGGCCTGCGGATGCCGTTTCTCGGACACGATTGCTCCACTTCCGCCGCGCCGGCGATTTTCGCCCTGCGCTACAATTGCGCTCTGTGCGTCGGGCTTTGCTACCGCGTCGGCCTGGCGCGCTGGCGCATCGAAGCTAGCGAGGAGATTCCGACCCACGTCAACGGCCAGGCCCGGTCTGTCGAAGCGATCATGCGCGACGTGAACCACGTCTTCGAAGCAGCCGTTCGTCAGGACCCGGCCAACTGGTTCTGGGTGCATAACCGTTGGAAAGAGGCTAACACCAAGAGTCTGAAGTCTAAGACCCACAGTCCACCACCCACAGCCCAGACCCCGCCGCCCGAGGGAGCGGGGGATGGCGGGTAGCAGGTCGAGCCTATTACCGTGCCAGATCGACAGCCATCCTCGATCATTCCTCCACGCCGTGTTCTCGTCCGCAGTGTCAATTGGCTCGGCGACGCGGTGATGACCTCCCCTGCCCTGCAACGACTCCGCCAGGCATTGCCCGCCGCCCATGTCACCCTGCTGACGCATGAGAAACTCGCGCCGCTCTGGCTCCATCACCCCAGCCTCGATGCGACTGTCACGTTCGCGTCGAACGAAAGTCCGTGGACCGTGGCTCGCCGCTTGCGCGAGTCGGCCTTCGAGGTGGCCCTGGTCCTGCCCAATTCGCCCCGCGCCGCACTCGAAGTCTGGCTGGCCCGCATTCCGCGGCGCCTCGGCTACCCCCGGCCCTGGCGCAATTGGTTTCTCACCCAACTTGTCGCTCCCCGACCCGGGTCCGTTACGATGCGCAAACTCTCGGCCAAACAGGTCGATCTCCTGGTCCACGCCCCAGCAGTCAACCGCGATGGCACATCACGCACCACCCACCATCCTTCCCACCAAATCCACGAATATCTCCATCTGGTGGCGGCTCTGGGCGCAAATGCGGAACCCCTTCCACCAAAGCTCGAAATCACCGCTGCCGAGATGCAAGCGGCGGAACACGCGCTATTGTCGGGCTCGCGCAACGAATGGCAGAACTCGCTCCGCGGGAAACCTCTGCTCCTGCTGGGATTGAATCCCGGCGCCGAATACGGGCCGGCGAAACGCTGGCCGGCGGAGAGGTTTGCCGCCGCCGTCCAGGGAATCTCACGTCGAGCGGACAATTGCGCCTGGCTGCTCTTCGGAAGCGCCAGCGACAGTAGTCTCTGCCTCGACATCGCCCAACGCGCAGGCGGCCGGGTTCTCAATCTTGCCGGGAAGACCTCGTTGCGCCAGTTCATGGCCCTGCTAAGACTCTGCCGCGTTCTGCTCACAAACGACACGGGACCAATGCACCTCGCCGCCGCTCTGGGCACACCGGTGGTGGTCCCGTTTGGCAGTACGGCACCCGAATTGACAGCCCCTGGCTTGCCAGACGACCCTCGTCATCGGCTGCTCAAATCCGCGGCACCCTGCTCTCCCTGCTTCCGCCGCACCTGCCCCATCGACTTCCGTTGCATGCTCGGCATCACGGTTGATCAGGTGGTCGCCGCCGTTCTGGAAGCGTTGCAACCACCGACCCCTGACCACTGACCTCCCCGCTCGCTTGCCTTCAACGGCGGATTAGAGGATGATCCCCCCATGCAGTTGACCATCACCCAATTAACCGACCTCCTGGTTGCGTCCTACGCGCGTGCCGGCGGCATCAACCATCTTGATGGGAAGAATCTGCCCTCGAAACGGGCGATCTCGCTCATCACCATGGATTTGCTCCGGCTCTTGTTCCCCGGCTTCTTCGACGAGAAACTCGTTCACTCCTCGGAGATCAAGCAGGCGACCACTGGATTGCTTGAAGCGGTGTTGACGAGCCTGGAACGAGAAATCCGCAAGAGCCTGGAATACAGCCCGCCGCCCGAACTACCGAAGAAAGATGTGCGTCCATTCGCGCACTCCCTGACGATGGAATTCCTGGCCAGCCTGCCACGCATTCGTGATTTGCTGCAGACAGACACTGAGGCGGCCTACAACGGCGATCCTGCCGCGCTCAGCAAGGAAGAGGTGATTGTGGCTTATCCTTTCGTCGAGGCCATTGCCGTGCAACGCCTCGCGCACGAACTCTACCTCAAGAACATCGCGCTCATTCCACGCATCATGACCGAATGGGCGCATAGCCGCACCGGAATGGATCTCCACCCTGGCGCCCAAATCGGCACTCACTTCTTCGTGGACCATTGCACCGGCACAGTCGTCGGCGAAACCAGCATCATCGGCGATCATGTTAAAATGTACCAAGGGGTCGGCCTGGTAGCTAGATCACTGGCCGCAGGCCAGCAGTTGCGCGGGCAAAAACGCCATCCCACCCTCGAAGACCGCATAACCATTTACGCCGGCGCGACCATCATGGGAGGAGATACGGTGGTGGGCGAAGGCAGCACGATCGGGGCAAATGTCTTCTTAACCGCCAGCGTCCCTCCGCATTCACTAGTCATCCAGGAAGAGGCCGCGGTAAAAGTCATGAACAAAAAAGACCACCAGCGGCAGGCGGAGGATTTTCACGTTTGAACGTGATGGGTGATCGGTAATCGGTGATCAGTAATCAGTAATCAGTGAAGAGATACTTGCCCGACAGGTCAGTCGGAATCATTTCTGATCTTGGTCCCTTTAGCGTCTTTTAGCGTTTTTAGCGGGCTGTCTGCTTTTTCAAGGCCCCTCAAAACCGCGTCATTTCTTCCAATTCCTTTACGCGCCCGTCAATCTGTGCCCGGGTGGTTCGCGTGGTGCGCTGCAAACCGAATCCCTCGCAGCAAAAAGACGCCACCACGCTCCCGCAAACCATCGCCCGGCGAATATTATCGTCGATCGATCCCTGAGCGGAAGCCAGGTACCCCATCATGCCACCCACAAACGAATCACCGGCGCCCGTGGGGTCCACCACTTTACGCAACGGATAGGCCGGACAGATAAACAGACCGCGCGGGCCGGACAGAATCGAACCGTGGGATCCCTTCTTGATTATAACGTATTTCGGGCCGAGTTGATGAATCTTCCGCAGCGCAACGAAAATATTGTCCTCTTTCGTGAGTTGCTGCGCTTCGCTGTCGTTCAGCACGAACGCATCGAGTCGCTTGATCAGCTTAAGCAAATCCGCCAGGGCGACGTTCAGCCACAAATCCATCGTGTCGGCCGCGACGAACCTGGGCCGCCGCATCTGGTCGAGTACGTGATGCTGGAGCGCCGGAGCGATATTTGCCAGCAACACGAATGGTGCCGTCTTGTAGGACGACGGCAGAACCGGGGTGAACTTCTCGAACACACCCAACTCAGTCAGCAAGGTGCGGCGGTGGTTCATGTTCAGTTCGTACTCGCCCGCCCAATGGAAAGTCTTCCCCGACTCTATTTGCAGCCCCTCAAGGTTTATCTTATGCCGCCCGTAAAGCTGTAGATAGCGCTTGGGGAAGTCGTCCCCCACCACGCCAACCAGATTGACCGGGCCGAAAAAGCTGGCGGCCACCGCCGCATGGCTCGCCGAACCGCCCAGCAAACGCGAGTTCTCCGCCTTCGGAGTCTTGATCGAATCCAGCGCCGTCGAGCCGACAATCAGAACACTCATATCCGTTCAAATCATTTGTTTCTGCAAACGGCGAACAATAGAGAATGCCATGTCGTATCGCAATGCGTAATTCGCCGCAACTTGGAGACGCCAGGGTGGTTTCAAGAAATCGTAGCCGCCGACGGCAGTCGGCGCTAACACTCC
>JBAXTC010000344.1:0-7814 GCA_037130375.1 Verrucomicrobiota bacterium
CACCTGTTTCTCTTTGAGTTCTCTGCGTTCTCTGTGGTTCAACTGCTTCGTTAGATGAAGAGTCGGACTCGGAAAAACAGACCGCGTTTTCGTGCCGGCAGACTCGCATCTCCTGTGCAAAGTCCGGCCGCTTGCTTGCCTTCCGTCTTCTATCCCGGCTTTCGGATCGGGGCGCGCGGCGCAACCATCGGTGCTGGCCCCGGATCCTCCGGTTTCAGCTTTTCATCCAGGATTTCCACCCCGGCTTCTTTGCGCAGCCGGGTCACGTATTCAGGAGATTGTTGTTGGATGGCCTCCTCGGCCAGGCCGTTTTTGATGTCGGCGGCGACGCTGGCATACTCGATCTTGTGGGCTGGAGTTTTTTCGCTAAACTTGACGATATGGTAGCCCTCGGTGGTGGTAATGATATCGCTGATCTGGTTGGTCTTCATGGTGAAGGCGATCGCCTCGACCTCCGGCAAGAATTGGCCGCGCGCGAAGGTGTATTCGCCGCCCCTGGCCCGGGAACCGGTATCGTTCGAGAAGGCCATGGCGAGAGTGTAGAAATCCTCTCCGGCCCGGACGCGCTTGAGCACGGCTTCCGCTTCTTTGCGCTTGGCGGGTTTCTGGTTTTCGGGGATAGGGGCGCCAGTCTGGATGTCGCGTGTGGCAACCAGAATATGGCTCGCGCGGACCGTCTCCGGCACATCGAACTGCGTCGGATTCTCATCATAAAACTTCCTGGCCTCTTGATCGGTAATGTTGATCTTGAGTTCCCGTTTAAGCACGGCCTGGGCCGTCAGTGCTTCAATCCACTTGGCGAGCAACTCCTCCCGTGTAGTCGCCAGGAACTTTAGCTGCAGGTCGAAAGCAGTCTCTGATCCGAGCTTGGCTTTGGCCGCCACATACCGCTTTTGCGCCGTATCTTTGGCTGCCGCTCTTTCGGCATCGGTTGCTCGGGCCGTCAGCAGCCGGAAGTCAATGAGTTGCTCCAGAACTTGCCGTTCCACCGAGGGCATCTGCTCGGCCGCAACTTTGCGCCCGTTGGCCGCCGCCTGCGCCAGGGCGTGCGTAACTTCCAAGTCCAGTTGGCTGCGCAGCACTTCCATGCCCTTGCCTTTGGCCACTATCGTTTCGCCAACGGTGACGGCGGATTTGGCTGCCGGCGGCGGGTTGGTTTGAGTTGGTTGCGCGGCTGCCGGGTATCCGAGTATAAGTGAAGCTGCGGCAAGCAGCACGAAAAGGCGCGTTATCTTTCTTAGCATAAATAGAAAATAGTGATTGTTAGTGTAAACCAAAAAAACATGCAGCGGCAAAGTTAAATTGTTCCATGGAGTAGTGGTGGAACGGCGGCGGGTGGAGCTCGGCTTTGTAAACCCTGTAACTCATATAACTTCTTTAATGACCGAGATGATGGTTATTGCCCATTCCCGGCAGGGGGCGCCAGGCCCAGATACCGGTTCAGCAGGATCATCAGATGTTCCACCGAGTTCAGCGGGCCGGAGCTGATGGCATCGCCGATGATCAACTGCGGCACGGCCGGACTGTCGCTCGTAACTGTGTTGGTATGGAACAGCCGGCAATCGGTCACTACCTGCTGCCCCAGCCACGGGTCGCCCAAGGCCGCTTGCAGCTTGTCGCCGCCCACAAGCTGCGCCGCGTATTCCTTCGCCTGCGCCAGCGCCGCCGGCCGGGTACCCGCAAACATCCAGTCATCAAATTGACGATGTGCCGCCGGTTTAGCCCGCCAGACCGCCAGCCCCAACAGCGCATACTCACACGAATTCGAGACCGAATGCGTTTGTGCAGGTAAAAACGGATTGCAGTTGGTTGACATCGGCATCGGCAGGCACACGATCCCCAACCGGTTGCTGAATTGCCGTTGCGTTTCCAGTAAAATGGGATGCAAAGCACGACAGTGCGAACATGTGTAGTCAAATAAACAAACAATCACATTCGTGGCGTCCGGCGAACCCATCATCGGCACAGCGTCGAGCTGAAGCATAAACTGGTTGCTGTAGAGCGACAGCAGCCGGGGCGCTATCAATCGGGGATTCGGTGTCGGTGGTTGCAAAGCCGCCAGTGCGGCCAGCGCCTCAGCTTCCGTCATGTGGTTTGTTCCTGGCAGGACGACAATCCGATTCGAGCGCTTGCTAACCGATCCGGTCCCGGCTCGCAAGTTTTTGACCACATTCCGCTCCTTTTGCACCAGCACCTGGCCGCCCGCCAGCACCATCACCCCAGCCAGTCCAATGAGCGTCAAAAATAGTATCCCCGATCCCGGTATGCCCCGCTTCCCCGATCCTGTGGTCCATAGCCGTGTATCCGGATCTGCCGCCAGGGGGATTTGTCGCAGGCAGACCAGGGCGGCCAAAAAGCCACAGGCATGCGCCGTCATACAAAACTTGCAGAAAGCCTTGAGCACGAACACCTGCAAGCCCACGAACCACAGCGCCGCTCCCGCTACGATCACCGCCAGCACAATGATCGCCGCCCACGATCCCCGCTCGTCGTCGGGGGCCGGCCGCTTCTGCAAAAGCACCGTCGCTCCCAACAGCGCCAAATAGACCAGCAATGCCGGCACGCTGACGGGTATGTCCAGCCAATAGGCCCATCGGCTCTGCAGCACTTTGTTGCACCCTGAGTCAGGACCGCATCCGGCCACCGGCCCATTATGAATCGAAACCCAAGCCAGGTATCCAGCACCGACAATTGCCACCGACAACAATGCCCGGACCCACATAAGCCACACGGGCGTTGCGGGTCGTGTTGGGTGGGACAAATTGTTGTGGTCGATCTTCTCGCTCATAACGGCATCCGGGCGGAGGTCATTGACTCCAAAGCAACCTGACGGCAGATGTGGTGAACAGGAGTCTTGCCCGCTCCCACCGCAGTCTTATCTGCGCTACGGCTACCGCCCATAAGTCAGCGAATCCAGGTAAGAGACTACCTCATCCCTAAACCGTGGAAATCCTCGTGGCGGCGTCCGATCACTGCGGCGGGACTGCTCCTGACGGGGGCGACACAGGCTGGTCGCCAGTCGCTCCTCGTGGATTGGCAGGTCGGCGTTTCTTCGACGTTGGCACATGGGGAGTTCCCGGAGCCGATCCATCATTGCGCGTGCCGGGAGCAACCGTGCGGGGCGCGGGCGTGTTGGCTGGGTTTCCCGTACCAATACTTGCAGCCGGTGGGGGTGGCGAGTCCTCGGGAAGTTTAAGGTAATTAATCGCCTCCATCAGCGCTGTTTTCTCGCGCGGTTCTTCCGTGAGCTGTACGGCCTGTTCCAGGCTGGGAACGGCATTAGTTGCATTCAATTGCACCAGCGCCTGCACCGCCGCTTTCCGCACCTCCGGCTCCCGGCTCGTCACCTTGCGCAGCAGCAACTCGATCGTTCCCGGATCCCCCGCCCCCGAGGCCTGCAGCTCCCGAACCTGGTCCATCTCTTTCGCCAGCTCCATCGCCCGCAACTCCGCCAGCACAGCCTGAGAGTTCGTGGAATTTGGATTCGCCTGGACATTCGCCGTTTCTTGAGGCCCAGCCTCTTCGGATGGCGCATCGGGTGCCTTGTCGCCTTTGTGCCCTCCCATCACCCCCCTCAGCACCACCGCCAAGGCGACTATCCCAATCGCCACCGCCAGCGTCAATATAACTATCTTCGGCCGCATATTCTCATCTTCTCATCTCACATCTATCAAAAAGTGCAACCCAAGGCCCGCTTCGCAGCTCCGGCCTTGGGTTGCGTTGATAATACTTAGTTATTCGCAGTGTTTATAATACGTTGACCGTATTATTTCGTGCTGGTTACCGGCCAATCTGTGTTTGCCCTGTCTGTGAATCCGCGAGCAGACGGGACATGAGTATGGATTTGTGCCGGGGTATAAGCCGAGTCAATGTCGGTTAACAACACACTCTCGGGCTGCGCAGGAACGTCACCATCTGGCAAGGTCTGCGGCCATTGCCAACGCGCTTCATACCATTCATTAAAGCCGATGTGAAGGCTGAGATCGTTCGCTGTGTTTACCGGTGATCCGAAGTACCACTCATTACCTGCCGGAGTGGGCACCAGTGGACCCTGGTCCTGGAAGAGATTCCAGCCAACTCCATACCATGAACTATACCACGGCAAATCCAAGCAGCAGTTCGCATTCTTCGCGATTTTTTCCACGATGCTGACCGAGCCTGTGATCAACGAACAAGCCAAAGACACGAAGCCATATCCATTGGCCGGGTAGCTCGCACTGCCGACGAAGTCAAGAACGACGTCCGAAGTGTTGATGCGCTTGAGCGCCCATGTGTAGGTGAGGACGCCATTCAGAGTGAAACGCATCACGTATCGGTTGAAGGTGCCAGCTCCGGATGCGATCACGTCATCATAAGCCAGAAGATCAGGTATAATCCCGTCACCAGGCATATCAAAACCCTCTATCCCTACTACGCCATCCCATTTGCTACCAATATTTCCGATCCAGGCGTCATTCCAGTCATTCAGGTAGGGATTATTCTTGGTATTATCGAAAGTCAGCGTCATGTAGTACCGATCTTTTCCGCTCCCGGCGAGATTAACCGGAGTGGTGCAGCACGGCGGACCCACAGAGCCACCCTTTTGGTAGGTGAATTTCGAGTCCGTTACAAAGCTGCTCAAATAGAAGCAGTCGTAGCACTCCTGAACCGTGATTGCGAAAAAGAAGGTAACATTCTCGCACAACGGTGCAGTTACGGAATAGCCTGATTTGCCTGGATCTTTGATAAAGATCTGACCCCAAGGCTGATGATGTCCCGGCGGCCACAGGCCGATAAACGGACCTGGCCGGAAATGCCGACCGGTAGCCAAGCGCGCGTTGATATTGTCAATAGTTGACGCGAACGATGTCGCTGGAGCAGCGAATCCATCATTATTATTGCCTTGGGCTAAGTCTGTCTCCGGGTCAATGGCATTCGCACCGCCGAGCGTCGCCCCAAGGTTAAAGAACCCCCCGAGTTCTCCTTGCACCAGCACCAACTGGGCTTTAGAACTATAATACCCGGCGTTTTGGTGCAGCACATAGGCGATGGACTGGATAACGTCCGCCGTTGCCCGCTTTGACAACACGCCTTTGTAATACTGCGGCCCCTGACTCCATAGGCCTTGATTGGCCAGAGTCGATGATGTGCTTATACTGGATTGTTGATCGAGTGTCAGGGCGAACGTGATCACCCCTTCCTTGGCATTCTGCGCGAACAACTGCGTTCCCGCGCAGGCTGCTAGTGCTACTGCTGTTATTAGTGTTTTTTTCATATTTCTCTCGGTTTTTTGTGTTCTCTATTCTCTGTTGTGCATTGTTCTATCCGATGCGCGCCCCATTTTGGGTGCCTCATTTCCCGATGTTTTACACCGGCGCAACGCGGGTGTCAACCCGTTTTATCACTTTTTTTATTTATTTCTGCTCTGTCTGTCAATTGTACCATCCGATGCGCTTCTTTTCAGGCGCTTCATTTGTTCCGTTTTACACTGGCACCAAGCGGGCGTCAACTACTTTCGTCATTTTCTTAATCTTTTTTCCAGCTCTGTATTCGAGCATTCGAACCCGATGGCACTAGCCTCAGACAACTGCTTACTGTCATATTTACAGCAGCATACCGGCGGCGTCAATCTCTGTTGTCATTTGTCTTGATCTTTCGATGTAGCGGATAATGCGCCGGAGGTGATATTCGTCGCGAATGTAGCGGTCGAAGTAATCGTCTTCCCATTGAGGAATATCAACCTTGAAACCTTTTGCGTGCTCCTCGGGCGTGAGCGGCTCGGTCCATTGCCACCAGCCGTCAATGAATTGTTTGAGGTGCTCAGGTTTCATGCCACAGAGGCGGAGGCGGCTCGTCTCCGCATTAAGGTGCCTTGGATGGCGTTTTGCCGGGACGAACGTCCCCGCCGCGCTCTCCACCTCATTACCTCACGGCTTGCTAGCGGGAACTTGAGTCTGGTTCGTTGTTGCCGACTTCAGCCGTGCTTCCATGGACTGAAGGCAAGTTTGGGCATAGCGCTTTTCCTTTTCGTCCGGAGCCGCAGCGACAGCTTCCCTGGCCCGAGTCAGCCCCTCTTCCTGCTTCCCGCGCGCGAAAAGGAGAATGGCTTGCGTCGCCGTCACCCGCGTGGAATTCGTCGGTGCCACCTTCTCCGCCAGGGTGAGCGCCTCGCCCGCCAGCGCGAGATCCCGATTGGTGATGCCGTGGTCGGTTGCGATCCCGAGCGCCAGATTGCACAACTGCACCGCATCGTTGGTCACCATCCCCAGAACCTGCCGGCCCATCAACTCAGCCTGCGGATCATTCCGCCGCGCCAAAATCAGATAATCTTTTGCATATTCTCGCTTCTGGCGTTTGGTCAGAGCTTCCAGCCGCGATTGCATGGTGCCAACGCAGTTTTCGGCATAAGCTTTCTCCTTCGGATCCCGCGTGGAAGCCATTGCCTCGCGGGCTCGGGCCAGACACTCTTCTTTCTTGCTGCCGGTCTCAAAGAGCACAACGGCTCGCGTCACCGCCACCCGCGTGGAATTCGTTGGCGCGACTTTCTCCGCCTGGGCGAGCGCTGCGTCCGCCAGCACGAGATCCCGATTGGCGATGAGGCGGTCGGTTGCGATTCCGAGCGCCAAGTCGCACAACTGCACCAAATCGTTGGTCACCAGCCCTAGCAACTCCCGGCCCACAACCCCGGCCTTCGGATCGTTCCGGCGCGCAAGAGAGAAGTATTCTTTCGCAGAGCCTTCGAGCCGGGATTTGACCGGGTCTTTTTTCGCCGCTCCGTTCGTGCCGGCCGCTGCCAGGCGCGCTGCCATGGTGCGGAGATAAGCTTCGACATAAGCCTTCTCTTTCGGATCCTGGGCGGAAGCGAGCGCCTCACGCGCAAGGACTTGGCCCTCCTCTTTCTTGCCGGTCTCGAAGAGCACAACCGCCCGCGTGACCGCCACTTGAGCGGAGTTCGTTGGCTCCAGTTGCCCGGCCCGGTCAAGCGCCTCGTTGGCCAGCACGAAATCCCGCTTGGCAATCTTGGGATCGGTGGCGATCTCGCGCGCCAGGTCACATAACTTCGCCACATCGTTGGTCCAATTTGCCAGGAGCTCCCGCCCCGCTGCCCCGGCCCTCGGATCGCCCTGGCGCGCCAGGGTGGCATATTGTTCCATCTGGCTCTGCGCCATTTCGATTCTCGCCGCCAGCTCTGCGTTATAGCGACCCGCCGTGATTTGCTCCAGGGCCTCCGCCAACCCTTCCCGCGGATGACCGTGCCACAGCAGCTTGCCATCCTTCCCCACCACGAAGGTGTAGGGAACTCCTCGCCGACCGACGGGCATCATGTAGTTCAGTGTCGTTTGCCGCCCCGTATCTGCCCCAATCGCATACTCAATGGCCGATCCGGCCCTCGCGATAAACTCTTTGAGCCTCTCTGCTGGTTCGTCGCTGATCCCCACCACCAGCACGCCCTGGTCCCGATACCGCCGCTGCAAGTCGTTGAGATTGGTGATGCTCACATAGCTGGCCGGGCTGGTGGTGGTAAACACTTCCACCACGAAAATATTTGTGCCGGCCTTGACTTCCACCGGCTTGCCCCTGATCCATTCTTGCACCACCAGCGCCGCCGCCGGATCCCCGATTGGGCCGCCCAGCCCGATCACTGGCGCAAGAACCGCCACTAAAACAGCGAGCCGGACTATATATTTTCTAATCATTGTCTATAAGTCTGTTCCCGGATGAGGCATGGCGCAAGTTCAAATTCCTTCCTGCAAATTGCGCCAGGGTGGATTCAAGAAATCGTAGCCGCCGACGGCAGTCGGCGCTGATCTCCGTAAATTCGAGAAAGTGCGCCG
>JBAXTC010000345.1:0-7788 GCA_037130375.1 Verrucomicrobiota bacterium
CAACAAAGACCACGGGATGATGAGGGCTGCCAAGAGGTCCAATAGTGAGCGCCCAGAAGTCATCAATCAACTCGAGGACTTCTATGGATGGCGCTTTGTTGATGCTGCCTTCTCTTTCCCAGAATGCGTCGAAATGCTGAGCAATCTTTGGAAAAACCAGATTACCAGCTCCATTTGCGGTTATAGGCTGGGGTGCTGGGGGCTGAATTGGTTCCTGCTCGGTTGTGGGTGGGGTCATATTTATTATGGTACTCATTGGATCCTTTATTGTTGCTGTTGTTGACTGATCGTCTGTTATTTTCATTTCTTGGTCCGTTGGTTGGGGGTCAATTGCCGAGGGAGAGGCAGTGTGAGGAGGTTGATCGCCATTTATGAGGAATGGCATTTATGATCGAACCTGAGTGAGAACTGCCTCTCCCTCGAAAGTCATGTCTTTTTACAGTCCAATGGTCTGGATGTTTTGTGGTGTTTCACCCGCGAACGCAGATCCAAGACAGGCAAAAGAAGCGGCTGAACACGAAGTTCAGGATCGACAAGACCAATCGGAGGCAGCGGGCATCCTCCCTCATCGTATCTCAGGTTGGCGCTTGATCCCATGTCAACCAGGGAATTAGTCTTTGTCTGGTCCGATTTGTCAACCTTGTCAACATTTGGAACCTCTGCCCCCGCGCCACGTATTGCGTTTATGGCATATACTGGATTTTGAAAAACGTTTAGCGCTGTCAGAGGTTGACAAGGTTGACAAGGTTGACAAGTTACTCTTTGGTTGCTTGGGATTGGGCCGCTTCTGAGAACTTCGGCAGCCATGTTTTCCTGGGTGGGTGGTGTATCCTTGGTGAACCGGAAGGATGGACGACGGAGGTCGTGATCATCGATCTTGAGGTATATACCACCAAGTGAGCGATTGACGAATCCCCGCAAGTGTTTGCCGAACGTGGTTTGGCCACTGCGATCGTACAGGTCCAGCCAGCCAAAGAGATCACAATCGTCTGCGCGAACTATCTGGTATACGTCGTTCTTCTTCAGCCATTCATTAGGGTGTTCCTGAAAGGCAATGTGGAACAGTTTTTTCATTTCGGCGGTTGTCGTGTCGCTGGTAAGGGTCCCGTCGAGTTGGGTCACGCAAGCATCACCCAGCCCGCAAGTCATCAGAATACCGCCTACGACCCTGGCCCATTCTGGAAAACTGGTGAATGGTGTTGCTCCTGGTGGACATCCCTGCTGGTGCCAGTGTTGAATCAGGCCAGCGACCGCGTTGAGCAGTTCCTGGCGATGTTCGAGAATCCATCCGTGAAGGTCTGGGTGCCTGAATCTGCGGCTGTTGGCATCCTCATCTGAATAGGCGAGGCTGATTTTACGGCAGCGAAGATTGAAGTCCTCCGAAAAGCTGAATCCGGTGTTGGCGGAGATGCTAAATTCCGTTTCATTGGGTAGTTTCAAATCAGCGCTGCCTTCGTTCGATCCCAGCTTTCGGCAGTTAAAGACCTTGGCGGTGGAAGCCTGCTCAAATCCAGCGTTATCAATATGGCCTTTGCAGTTGGCGAAATGCATGAATCTTCGACCAGAGGATAAGGCAGCTCCAATCCGTTTAATTGTCTCCTCCCGTTCTGAATCAAGCGGAGCATCTTCATTGGCGTAGCCCTCGTACAAAACGCTCGTGCAGCCAGCCAGATAGTCCTTTCCTGCTCTGGGTCGGTTGGCTTCGAAAATGAAAACCGGGGGACGAGAGCTCCATCCCATTAACCCACGGCACATTGGTGTTATCAGCCGGGCAATGGCAAGGGTAGCTGACTCCTTGTTGGCGAAGCAGAAATCCTGGAATAACTCCCTGAGCAATTCCTTTGATTGCTCCAAGCCCAGTGGCGTTATTCCCAGATTGATGGCTGGGCAGAAGGTGTCTAGCCTCTCATCGAATCCTGTGCTCGCAAAAAGCAACTCTCCATCCTGCAGGTACGGGACCGGCACATCCAGGATTCGATCAATTCTCGGCAGTTGTCGTTTGAATTGGGGAGACGCGAGAAGGGCTGTAGCAATCTCACGGCTCATGCTTCTTCTTACGAACACGATTTCACCTTCATCATTCTTAGAGCCACGTCCCGTCAGAAGATGGTCCTCGATGGCAGTGATTACCTCAGCTGGCAACAAGGGATGGAACACGTTGGTCCGCACTTCTTTGGTGATTTGGATCTCTCGCACCTCCACGACGACATCACCCTTCACAAACCATCGTTTCTTGGGTCCCATAATCCGGCCAACCTGGGATGCAAAATCTGACGTGTTTCTTCCATCCGCTGGCAAATAGACACTGGGTAGAGTTGACTCAGCAGGCGGATTTGTTTCACACTCTTCCTCCGCTGCTGGACAAGACTCCATTACTGTAAGTTCCTCACACACTTCAACAATCTCACTCATATTAATAATTTCCTTTCATATTCTGGATGGCATTTGCGCCACCCAATTAATTCGCACAGGTCCTTGACGCGCTCATCGGGAGTCGTCTTTAACCGTGCAAAATCGTAAAAGTCCAGTTTTGCTACGCCTGCTGCCTTGAGCTGCTGGGACCATTTCCTGGCAGCCTTAACACCAGATGCATCGGCATGGGGAAACAGCCGCACATGCTTTCCTTTGAAGAATGGCAGTGCGTCGTCAGAAATCGACACCGAGGCGCACAACATCCCGACCGGAGCCACATCCTCTTGGCGGTTTTCCTCAATCAAGACCTGATGCGCGGCCAGCAAATCAGGTATGCCTTCCACCAGAACGATCATGGTACGATCTGCCGCCTCTTGAATTCCGACGGGCCACTTCTTTTGGCTACCCTTGATGGCGTGACTCTTTCTTGCTGATAATCCGCCAATTGCCTCAAACAACGTGCCATTCAACTTCCGAATTTCCATCACCCGTCCTGAGCAGTCCCTCACTCCGTAAACCTCGACTCCATACCAACGACCGAAAACTAGAACCCCTCTTTGTTGCGCCCACTGTAGTCCCTCAATGGAAAGTCCTCTACATGCTGAAAGTGTGGCCAGTTGCTCCCTGGTCCCTGGCGAAAACAAGCTGCAACTGGGCTTCTGCAACTCAATCTCGACGGGGTGGGATGGTTTTGGATCTTGAAGCAGAACGGGCGGTGAGAGTTGCATCTGGTCGGCTATGTGTTGGTAAATCTCGATCAGCTCTTTGAAATCCTTCTTTTCATCAAGCTTCAAGAGACAGGCCAAAAAGCGAATTTCATCACCAGATTGATCCGTGCTAAAGTCCTTGAAATACCAGCTCCCCTTGTATTCAAAGATCCCCCAGGACGCGTTGTTATCCTGCCGAAAGGGAGATGGGGCACTGGACTTCGCATATCGTCCCAAGCCAACCAGTCGCATCAGATCAGGAAGGGGACACTGCTCTTTCAACAATGTAACGTCGATGTGGCTCTTCATAATTCAACAGTAGGAAACGAAAACGGCAGGCAGCTTCTTCCCGTTGCGATATGACATGGAGTGGACAAGACCCCAGATGAACGGATTGTAAAGCTGCCTGCCGAAGATTGATTGTGGGTTGTTGTCATATCGCCTGGTCGTTGTCCTTTGTCGTGTAAGTGTTCTAATCGATGTTAACACTCACTGTTACTATATATGCACATCATAACATCATCTTACTGTCCGCGCAAGTGTTTTCTGCGTTTTTGTGTGATTTTCTTTTAGGTCAGAGTTCCGCTCCCCATGATGACTGATTGTGGATCGCACCTCTGGAAAAAAGCCAATAACAAACACCTGGTCCCAACCCTGCCGCTTCAAATAGCCGGTAATGTTAATTCCGCCAAAACAGATTTCGTCATTGTGCTGGAACATGGTGGCGATGGGTATTTCGACTTCGTGTGGAGTTGGAGCTTTGCCTTCGAGTGGAATGCCCCGCGTTTTACAGAGAGTGCAGATCTCCTCCAGATTCATCCATTTGCTCTTGGTGGGATTCTTTAGCACTGTTCTTCCCAGGGTGACGAGCATGCTGATAATTGGAGAAGTCGTGTAGTCCGCTGGCGATAGTGAATTCGTAGGAGTCATTGTGGCGCTTTCTATTGGCCCCCAAGCGTGAACGTCCTGAGATTGCTTATAGACGCTCACGCTTGAAGGTCGATGATTAGTTCTCCCCTCGTGCTGAAATGGCTTGCGTCACTTCCATGCTGAACGGTGGACTGATGGATGCAACCACCACCATCGGTTTGTCATAATTCTTGCCCCGGTAGTGCTCCAGTTTCACTGCGCAATCCCTGCCAATGAGGGATTCCAGATCAAACTTCTGTCCGGATACATTCAGAAAGAATTGCCCCCCAAGCAGACCTCTGAGAAAATTCCGGAGTTCTGAACCTGAATGGAGATTCAATTTGAAGTTGCGCCCTGCCATGGTATGCAGGTTTTCCATGCCAGGGACTTCCACCAGGAAGAGGATTCTAATCCAATCTTCCATGCCCTTTCTCGAGTTTTTTGGAAACACCTTCACGCTATCGATTTTGCCTGCGAAGTTTCCCTCCGGCAGATCGAACGTTATCTCGTTTGCTACATATATGTCTATCATTCGATTACCTTTTGTTATGGCTGAGGATTTATTTCCCCAGCCGTTTATCCCCCACCTGGGGAAATTCACTTATGCGGGGTCCTGTTCCTGTTCCCGCTCTTTGGGGACCGGAGGAAACCGCGATGTCTCTCCAAAGTATGAGCGTACAATCGCTGTGGTTTCTTACGACAATCTTCATTTTGTTTTCACCGGGCTGCCAGGGGAAACCGCGATGTCTCTCCAAAGTATGAGCGTACAATCGCTGTGGTTTCTTACGACAATCTTCATTTTGTTTTCACCGGGCTGCCAGGGGAAACCGCGATGTCTCTCCAAAGTATGAGCGTACAATCACTGTGGTTTCTTACGACAATCTTCATTTTGTTTTCACCGGGCTGCCAACAGCCATCCGAGAACCAATCGGAAATCGGTTTAGTGCTTGCGTTTAACAGGGGCAAGGAGTCAGTATCTCCACGACGCATGAGCATCAGCATTGATAAATTGAAGGCGCTCGATGAAGCCGAGTTGAAAATGGCCTTTCTAGAACTCAGGAATTACGGCATGATTATCCTGGCGGGCCAGACGAAAGCAAGAAACTGGCCGCTCAAAGAGGAAGATTGGACGGACATTTGTTCGGAGACCATTGATGAAATCCGACGAGGCATAAGTAAGTTTGACGAGTGGGATAAGCTGAAAGCATACTTTAGCAAGGCGATCAAGAACACAGCAAGAGACAAGATTCGAAAGGAACTTGCCGACAAGCGTGGAGGTGGGAAGGTGCATACCACCAACCAAATCGACCTCGCCTCGGACTCAACCTTCAGTGACGATGGGTTTCATCACTTGGCAGTCGCCATGTTGCAGGACGATTTGGCCCCTCAGAGTCCTCTGCCCAAGGGGGTCTTTAGCACAGACAGCATTGTCACTGACCAGGTATACTCCAACGAGTTGCAAGAACAGTCTAGGTTGATCCTCGCAAAATTAAACGCGGATGACAGAAAGCTGCTGGAGGAAGCTTTCTTCGAGCGTCTGAGCCACAAGGAAATAGCCACCAAATATTCATGGACGGTCAAATCGATCGGTGGACGGATCAACCGTGCTCTAGAAAGACTGCGTGCCCATGTGCCAGATGAACTGAAGAAGGAACTCAGGTCGTCGTCAACCAATAGACCAGGACTCGCCTGATGGAATTTCAGCCCGGCCCCTGCCCAAGGTGCCCTTTGCTGGACCGCTGGTGGGCAGATGGCCTTTAAAACACACAGGAGGGCTTTTACAGCGTTTGGATCGCCTGGGTCTCAGGGCTTTCCCCTCGTGCCAAGATCCCTCGTCCTTGGTCACCCAGGGCGCTCGGAGCCACATGCGAACAAGCGCTCCGAAGTTGTGATCGAGATCCGTCCGAACCGTCCGGGTCAATAAAAAGGCACCGAGCTATGAAGCCCGGTGCCGTGGTTGCTGGTTGATCAATTCAACGCCAGTTTTGTCAACGCCAGATCTTTGTAACCGCGTACTGCTTTCCCATCGCGAGTGATGTCATTGCGACGACAGACTTGATAGCGTTGACAGATCAAGTCGGGAAGTTGGACCTGAAACCGATGGCCCGACACCGGCTTCCAATTGTGCTTCGTGCAGTGTGTGTAATACCCAAGCAGGAGTTCCTCACTCGACAAGTCCGCCTTCTCTTGCGCGATGACCCGTTGCTCGAAGAATGAAAGGACGCTGTCTGAATCATGCAACAGGTTGGCCACCCGCTGTTCGTGCTTCTCGGTTCGATAGATGCAACCTCGCTTGGCCATATCTTCCCGGTACGCTGCGGCCCCTTTGATGAGCCAGTTCAATATCCCACTGCCTTCTTCCGCCACCAACTTCTGCGCAAAATCCGCTATGGGTTTGCTAGGTTTTTGTTTCTCGAAGTCCACCAACAGCAACCTTCGGCCCCATGCCTCCTCATCGCCATCCAGGTTAATTCTCAGCCGGTTATTCGAAGCGATGATGACATGATAGTCACCCCGAATCGTTGGCTTGTTGGGATTATATTTGATCTCAGCCTGCAGGAGGTCCCCGCCCACCAGACTCTTCAAGAGATGCGCCCCGCTTTCGGTGAGGCAATCCCCGGGGACATCCTTGCCAACCAAGACCCGTTTTCCAATGAATGCGGATGTCTCGAATCGCCCGCTTATGTGCTTGGTCCGCAAATGCGCGACGCTATCTTCACCGATTATTTGTTCGACGATGCTGACCAATGTGCTTTTTCCTCCCCCTGCGGTCCCGCGAATGATTAGGATGCCATGACTCATGTTCGGACCCAGGAGCATGGAACCGCAGTATTTCTGGACGAGGTCGATGTCCTCGGGTGTCAGGGCCACCTTGAGGAAGTTGTCAAGAAACTTCGGACACTTCGCCTTCGGGTCATATTTGATCTGCGGGCTGGAGCGGAACGGGTACTTCGGATGGTGCGGCAGCAACTTTGGGGTTGCTCCCTGCAAGTCAAGCACTCCATTGCTGACATGGATCAAACCTGCTGTGCTCTCGCTCGCCACATTGGCCTGATATGGCTGAATCATCTTGCACAAGGCGTTGAAGTGCCCAGTGGTGTTGAGTTGGACAAACTCCTCCTGCTTCCACTCTTTTCCGAGTGCGAGCAACTGGTCGCCCAGCATTCGGCGGATTGCAGACTCATGCGTAGCGACCCACAAACCGATCTTTTGGTCGAATCGCTCGAAGGCGTTGCGCCTGGGTTCAAACCTAATCACATGCTCGGTAGCGCATTTTTCCGCCACAGCTCGTTGGTTCATATGGACCACCCCTTTCTTGCTGGTGATGAACGGCGGTCCATACTTGGCAAACACCGGGTCATCCGCTGCATTTGGCGTCGCCATGTTTTTGGATTGTTCGATGTCCTCGACAGCGTCTGTTGCTGCCGCGAGACTTTTCTGCGGAGCGAATGTCTTTGCTGATTTGTTGCGGTTAATGTGGTTCATTTTATCTTGTCCGTTACCGTTTTTTACTCTATTAGTGCTGTTCATTGTATTTGATCGCAGATGCTATGTTGCTCATACTTTATGAGTGCCTCTTCGCATCGTTTTTTGTTGAAGCGAACTAGGCGACCAATTTTTACATAAGGCAACACGCGGCGCTTCTGTAAGTTCGCCACCGTGCGCAACGAGCATGCAAAGTGCTGCGCGATTGTTTCACGCGTCATCCACACATTCTCGTTTTTAAAGTTGGCCGATGTCATCTGTCGATGCGGCAACC
>JBAXTC010000346.1:0-7784 GCA_037130375.1 Verrucomicrobiota bacterium
GTCCTGCTTCATAATGAGACTTGCTTAGCAAAAGCAGGGGCCATGTCTGAGCGCCGCAATGACCTGGCGCGAGGAGATATTATGGAGTGCGCCGGCAGAGCGCTTAGCGGCGACGGCGCTTTGGCTCCCGGCGTAGCCAATTCCGTACTTATTGAGGCGATTACTTGCGCGGGTCGCAGCGCGAAGGGCTTCACCGCGAGCAGCCCAGCGCACACGCAAGACCTGCGCACTTTCGGTTGGAATAAAACTTGGCTTCCAAATCCCAGTGATGCTGTGGTGAGCCAGCATCCGGGCATCCAGCACCTCGGTCTTCCGCCGAAGGTGCCAGCAGAGGGTCTTTGTGTATCGTGAACTCTCGGACGGCATCCGCGTTAGCCTCGTGCGCCACCACCGACGCCATCCAGGATTTGGGCTCGAGCGGCTTTGAAAAGCCCTTTCGGATTCGCGGCAACACTTGATCGGCGGCTGGTTGCATCGGCACACGTGCTTTGTTGCCGTCAAAAGTCTGCGCGGCTTGGCCTCTATGCATTGCGTTGAATTCCGACCGGATTGGTACGCCTCAAAGGCTGTTGTAAGCTTCGCGGAGCAGTTGGATGTTCTTGATATTGGCCGGGACTTTGGCCGTAGGCAACGTGGTCTGCGCGTCGGCCTTGGCGAAGCCGTAGAGGCCGAATACGTGCGTGTCGATCTTGCGCCAGAGATTGGCGTCGTGGCCTTCCCAGCCGCACAGGTTCTGGACGATCAGCGTCTTGGGTCCGACTCGCGCACGAGGCCAATCGAGCCAGGCGGCTTCCGGGCTTTCGTTCAGCACCCAGTCCACTTCCTGGAGCAAGCGATGGCCCTCCCAGAGCGGCTTCTCCGCATCCACGAACGGATATCAGTGTAGCTCCGCCACTGCGGCCTCAATTTGCTGGTCCCGGCCAGACGCCAGCACATCCGGCTCATTTCGAACCTTCATATCGGGCTCCATTTGGGTGTTCTCGCAGAACTTTCCGTCGGGCGTGCGCCAGCCTCCCATCGGGATGCCAAAGACTAACGAAGGGTCGATCTGGGCCTCCCACCACACAAATGTCCCGGTGCCCGGCACAGGCATGCCGAGGGTTTTCCCCAGCCCCTTCAGTTTGTAGGCTACCGGAAGGAGGTGCGCGTCCGAATAATTGCACTCACCCATCAGCACAATCGATGGCTTGGTCCATTTGTCATAGGGTTCGGAGCCGACGTATTGCCCATGCGGCACGATATCGAGGTACTTTTTTCCGCTCAGAAAATCTGATAATTGTTCGTGGATGTTGCCGCCGCCATTAAACCGGGTGTCAACGATGATTGCCTTCTTTTCGATGTTACGGCCCAGGGCTTCCTCGAATACGGCCCGCATACTGGCGTCGTTCATGGCTCGGACATGCACGTAACCGATCTTTCCCTGGGAAAGCTCTGCCACCTCCTTGCGGCGGTTCTTGACCCACCGCTTGTAGAGAAGTTCGCTCTCCTCACCTCCAGTGATGGGCTTGAGGGATTCATCCCACCGGGTGTCTTGCGCCGGGTCGAACACTGAGAGCAGCGTTAATTTGCCAGCCTTGCGGTTCAGCAACCGGGGAGGATCGATGTCAGAACCGACCAATTGGCCATCGATGGCCTCGATGATCTGGCCCGCCCGAATTTTCGAGGACGCCTTGTCCAGCGGTCCGCCCGCTACCACCTCGGCGATCTTTACACCGGGTCCCTTGTACTCAAGATCATAGATCACGCCAAGTTCCGCCGTCTGATCCGTATTGGGATGGTCGGGAGCGTAGCGGCAGCCGGTGTGCGAAGCATTCGCTTCCCCCAGCATTTCGCTGAGCATCTCCGCGAAATCATAGTTGTTGTTGATGAACGGCAGGAATCTGCGGTAGGCGGGGTAATAGGAATCCCAGTCAACTCCTTGCAGGTCGGCCACGTAGAATTTCTCTTTAAACTGCCGCCAGGCATGATCAAAAATATATTGACGCTCCTCCGCTTGCTTCAACTCCATCTCGCCGTCCGTTTTGAGAGGCTCCGATTTGCCATTCTCGGTTACCACCTTCATCGGCTTGCCATCGGCCAGGAGGAAAATGAATTTGCCGTCGGCGGATAGTTCCAGGTTAGCGGTCTTCTTTGCTCCAAGCTTGCTGAAGAGCTTCGTCTCCTTGGAGCGCAATTCCGTCTCCCAAAGATCGTTGCCTTTATCAAAACTCGTCAGGTAATAAAGTTTTTCGCCGTCCTTGGACAGGACCCAGTCGCTGGCGGGCGAAGTGTGAATGGTCAGCTTGCTGCGGCGTTCCGGCAACTCGTCCCAGTCAATGACGACTTCTTTTGGCTTTTCCTCGTTGTCCGGCTTTGCCGCGGTTTTCTTCCCGTCCTTCTCCTCGGCATCCTTCTTATCCTTTTCCTCCTTGTCCTCTTGCTCCTTGACCAAAGCAAATTCTTCCTTCGTCAGGTTGAACCGGTCAAAAGCGGCGCGGGTGAAGAACATTCCATATACATCAGCACTGACGATGTCCCCGCCCTGCTGCCGGGTGCCTTCCCGGTTGCAGCCCCAAATCATCATCTTGCCGTCAAGTACCCACTTGGGCCTCAAGTTGTCGTAGCCACTCAATGTCAGGTTGTGAATCTCGCTGTTTCCGGCGGCCGACGCCAGGCCCACTTGGGGCGTGAAGATGCGTTCGGGATACGCGAACTGGACGAGGAACCATTTTCCGTCGGGAGACCAACGGTAAAATTGGTCTCCGTCGTCGTACGAATAATTGCGGTCCGCCGTCATGATCGTGCGCGTCTTCCTGGTCGCCAGATTAAAGACCTTGAGAGTTACACGGTTTTCCAGATAGGCGACCTCCTTGCCGTCCGGCGAAAAGGACGGCTGGAACTCCTCCTCTGGGGTGTCGAGCACGGTCTCCTGTTTCAGTACGGTAGAGGCATAAAAGTAGGGCTCCGCCTTTCGCGCGATGTTCACTGTGCACAGATTCCAGTTGTTGTCCTTCTCAGCCGCGAAGACCAGCGATCGACCATCGTGGCTGAAATCCACACTCCGCTCCTGCCAGGGCGTGTTGGTGATCCGCTTGGTGATTCCTCCCTCCACACTCGAGACGAAGATCTCGCCGCGAAAAACATAGGCGAACTCCTTGCCGTTTGGCGAGAGCTTAGCCTCGGTGAACCCCTCATTGACCCGCACGATCCTGGCGATCGTCTCCCGCCCGTCCTCCGCGATGATCACCGGCACCTTGCGGGGTTCTTCCCCAGGGTGAAGTGTGAAAATCTCGCCGTCGAAGCTAAAGCAGAGCTGGTCTTGTTTTGACCGGGTAAGGAACCGAACGGGATGCTTGGTGAAGCGAGTCAGCGCTGTGGTCTGGGCAGGATGGGAAAGCGAGCTCTTGAACACATTAAAAGAGCCCTTCTCTTCGCTCAGGTAATAGAAATCGTCATCATTCGCCGCAAACACGGGATTGCGATCCTCGCCGTTGAATGTGGTGAGTTGCTGGTACTTCTTCGTCTTGAAGTCATACACCCAGATGTCGTGCGTGACAGAGGAGGTATGATGTTTGCGCCAATTACTCTCGTAGCCCTTGAGATCGTGATAGATGAGCTTGCCGCCGGTGGAATCGAAGGCGGCATCCAGCGCCGGTCCTGGCAGCACCTGGGCCACCCGCCCACCCGAGATCGGAACGCTGTAAAGCTGGCTCAGCAGCCGCAGCGGAAACTGGGCGTCGCTCGGGGTTTGCTGCCGGTAGGCCGAAAAAAGCACCGCCTTGTCATCCGCCGTAAACGTGCTCGGAATCTCGGGCGCGGCGTGAAATGTCAACCGCTTTGCTTCACCGCCCGAAGCGGGCATGACAAAAACATCGAAGTTTCCGTAGCGGTCGGATGCAAAGGCGAGCTTGCTGCCGTCGTGGCTCCAGACGGGGGCGAATTCGTAGGACTCGCTCATCGTCAACGGCACGGCCTTTCCTCCAGCCGCTGGAACAGAGTAAATGTCGCCTTTCCACTCAAATGCAATTGTCTGGCCATCTGGCGAGATGGCAGGATAGCGGAGCCAGAGAGGACTTTCCTCAGCCTGGGCCACGGCGGCCAACATGAAAAGGACAAGCACGGCGGACATCGGTTTCATAATCTGGAGCGAGAGTTTCTAATCTAACTGCTTTCGCACCCACTTGTGCCACATGCTTGGCCAATCATCAATCCCCAACTCGGAGGACAGTGCCGCAGTTTAATTGGATAGGGGATCAGGAAACGGATGTCGAGTTACGCCCGGAACTACGTCTGCAAGATATTTATGAAGCATTCCACGTGCCAACACCCAATGAACCGGGGGAGGATTCTCATGAGGTCGGGCGGGATATCAAAATGATAAATGACTGAATGAAAGGCGGCGGGAGCCGTCTAATCATTAGTGGCATTTGATCATTTGTGCCCTATGCTAAAAACATGAGAGCGTTTCTTGCGACCTTACTGGGATTTTCGTTCTGCCTCAGCAACGGGTTAAGTCAGTCCGCACCAGCCACCGCATCGCCGGTTGTGGCCGATGTTCTCAGGCTTTCTCATGCCAAGGTGGAGGAGAATATCATCATCGCCTTCATTCAAAGCTCCCCGGGCGCTCGACTGACCGCATCCGAGATCATCGACCTTCGCGCGCAGGGCCTGTCTTCTGGCATTCTGGTTGCGCTGATGGACGCACAGACAGGCTCTACTGCAGCAGCCAATCCCCCATCCAGCGCGCCGGCAATGGATCAAGCTGAGCCGGCGCCAGCGCAAACAGAGTTGGTTGCTGCCGCTCCCGCTTACTCGAGTGATCCCTTAGTCCTTGCTCCCTCCGAGCCAGTCTATTATGACTTCAGCGCTCCGTATTATCCATTCAACTATTATCCATATTATGGAGACTTATACCTCGGCCTCGGGCTGGGATGGGGGCCCGGCTGGGGTTTTGCCGGCGGCTGGGGCTGCGGGGGGTGGGGTTGGGGATGCGGCTGGAGCGCAGGTGTTTGTGGTTGGGGTTGGGGAGGTCGCGGCTGGGGCGGTCAGCCACACTGCGGTTCCTGGTATGGCTACGGCCGTGGTTACGGCTACAACGGCAATGGGTATTACGGCTATGGCAAGGGCTACCGTGGCAATGGCAACGGCTATTACGGTAATGGCTATCAGAATGGACGGGCCGGCGGACATTCTCCCGGAGCACCCCGTGCAGGCGGATACGCAGGTGGGAATGCCGGGGCAGGCGGAAGACCTTCGGGTGGTCAACCTGGCAGAGCCGGACAGCCTGGCGGACACGGTGGGACTATGGCCGCAGCAGGACATTCGGGAGGATCAACCGCCTCCTGGGGGCATCAGCCTGCTGGCGCACAGTCAACGAGATACGCCTCCACGGGAAGAGGCACTGGTGCAAACGGCACGAGACCGGCTGGAACAAGTTCCTATGGGGCCCGCCAAACGGCGGGGGCTCAGCCGGTAAGGTCCACACCACCGCGGTCAGCCGCAGGGGCAGGCCAGTCTGTAATGCGGCAGGGTGCAGGTCAAAACTCGAGCTGGTCGGGCGCTAATCGAGCTGGATCGAGTCAGTCGTTTGCGCAGGGTTCACGATCCACATCTACCTGGGCTGGGAGCAGAACTGGGGGCTATTCATCCGGCTACGCGACGCGCGGGGCGGGCGGGTATTCCGTCGGAAGCTCCGCCGGGCGAAGCGGCTACTCAGGTAACAGTTCTTCCGGCGGTTCGTTTGCCTCTCGGGGCTACTCTGGCGGCAGCTACGGAGGGTCTTCCGGAGGTGGTTATGGCGGCTTTTCCGGAGCTTCACGCGGAGGCGGCTCCTCAGGAGGTGGCTTCTCTGGAGGCGGCTTCTCGGGAGGTGCCGGACGTGGTGGTGGGGGATCTGGAGGTGGCTTCTCGGGTGGAGGCGGACATGGTGGTGGGCGGCATTAGGCGTTGCATAGGCAGAACCGACTGAGGAATCCGAAGTATCAGACGCTGCGGTGGCGGCAAGCCGCCTTATCGTGAATGCATGCCAAACTGGCGATTTGAATCTTTCTGGTCGCCTGCCGCTCGGCCTGTTATCTCCAAGCAACATTTTGAAACTTTCCTGCGGGCTGGCGGGTATTGGCTAACGAGGGGCCAAAAAGGTCCCTGGAACAAAACCAATGACCGAATGAATATGAAGCCTCTAACGTGTTTAGCTCGCGGCACCGCCATTCTGACTGCCGCCCTTGCCCTCAACGCCAGCGCTGGTTCCCTGAGTACAGGTCAGGTGGACTTTGGAGCTTTTTCGCCGCCCAGCTCGGGAGGCGAGTTCGTAGAAATCAACGTCTCGGACTGTCTCATTTCGCTGGCGACCCGCCTGGTGGAAAAGGAAGAGCCGGAGATCGCCCAACTGCTCAAGGGCATTCACCTCGTGCGCGTGAACGTCATCGGCCTGGATGACCAAAACCGTCCAGAGCTGGAGAAACGGATAGCGGGCATCCGGAAGGATCTGGATGCCAAAGGCTGGGAACGCCTGGTCACCGCCCGCCAGCAAGCGCAGGACGTGGGCATCTATCTCAAAACCAGCAACAAAGATACTGTCGAGGGTCTTGTGGTCTTGGTAATGCAAGGCAATAAACAAGCGGTTCTCATCAACGTAGTCGGCAACATCAAGCCCGAGCAATTGAGTTTGCTCGGCGATCGACTTCATATCGATGAACTCAAGAAAGCCGGGAAAGCAGCCCGGAAGTAAGGGCCGGCGAGACGGCTGCCAGAGCCGTCAGTGCCCGAAACGCAACCCTCACTCAGACCTAAATGAACCCCTTTGCTCCTCAGCCTGTGATCCGCGCCCGTGCCCTCCCGGTGGCACTGCTGGTCCTGCTCGGGTTCTTCGCCCTGGTTGGGCTGGCGGTGGTTGGTGTAACCGGATACTTCCGACTCAGCCCCGATGCCGACGCCTTGCGCAGAATTGCGCTGAGTTCGGCGGGCGGTTCCTGGAACAAGGTTATTGCATTGCGCGTGGGTTGGTTCACGACCGGGGCGCTGCGCACGGGACTGAGCTTCGTCAAAATGGAACCTGAAGCTCGCGCGGCCCTGAAAGTGGTTCGCGGCGCCGAGGTCGGCGTTTACGAGCTCCGGGAAGCGATGGCAAAGCCCAATCAGAAGAGCATCCTGGCCCGTGCCGACAAGGAAATGATGGCACGCGGCTGGGATCGTGCAGTCACGGTCAGCAAGCAGGACGGGTTGGTAGTGGTCTATGTCTCGCCGAGCCGGTTCCCCGCTCAGAACCTGAAATGCTGCGTGTTGGTGCTGCAGGAACGCAAATTGGTAGTGGTCTCCGCTCAGGCAAACCTTGAACCCGTGCTCGCTCTTGCCTTGCAACACCTGCAAGCCAGCCATGTAGCCCTTCATCCTCCAGCCCGCCCCCGCCTCAGGTCGGCTTGAATAGCGTCAGCAGCATGGAGAACTGCTTGGTCGCCTTAATGGCGTGGGGCAGGTTCGGCGGCATCTGGAGGAAATCACCGGATTTCAGCGCGTGCGGTTTGCCTGCCAGGGAGAACTCGCATTGGCCGGACAGAATCTGGATCAGGGCGTGCTGGGTGGATGTGTGCTCGGTCAGTTCCTGGCCTTCGGAAAACCCGAAGAGCACGACACGCGCGGTTGGCGTTCGCAGTAGGGTGCGGCTCACGATGCCATTTGGCGCAAATTGCGTTTCCTGTGCCAGCGAAATGATTTCAGCTCCTCCGCCGGGTAAGTCCAGATTTCGGCCAGAGTGGGATGGTAATGCGGCATCGCGGCGAGCGCGTGGACGGTCATGCGGTTGTGCA
>JBAXTC010000347.1:0-7782 GCA_037130375.1 Verrucomicrobiota bacterium
CACTCCGCCATCGGGCCACAACCCCGTTGGGGTTGGCCGACACCACCCGCTTTTCTGATGGACGGCGATTCGAGCGGCTCGTTGCCATCCCCCGCCAGAGCGTGTAGGCTGAGAGGCGATGTGTTTGGCTATTCCAGGAAAGATTGCGAGCATCAGCGGCGAAGACCCGCTGCTGCGAAGCGGCAAAGTTGATTTTGGCGGCGTCCTCAAGGAGGTCAGCCTGGCCTACGTGCCCGAAGCGCAGGTCGGCGATTATGTGATCGTCCATGTCGGGTTTGCCCTCAGCCGCGTCGATGAAGACGAGGCCAAACAGGTCTTTGAATACCTGCGTGAGATGGAGGAATTGAGCGAGTTGCAACCGAGTGGCGCAGGCGTCCCGCCTGCGAACCCGGCCCCCCTGCGCGGCCCGGTCGAACTTTGACACAAGGGTGGGGCATGAAATACCTCGACGAATATCGCGATGGCGAGTTGGCGCAGAGATATGCTCGCGAAATCGCCCGCATTACCACCCGCCCCTGGTCACTCATGGAAGTCTGCGGCGGTCAAACCCACGCCATCGTCAAGTTCGGCATCGACGAGCTGTTGCCCAGGCAGATCACCCTCATTCACGGGCCCGGTTGCCCGGTCTGCGTCACGCCGGTCGAACTCATTGACAAAGCATTGGAGATTGCGTCACGGCCAGAAGTCATTTTCTGCTCCTTCGGCGACATGCTCCGCGTGCCGGGCAGCACCACGGATTTGCTATCGGTCAAAGCCCGGGGCGGGGACGTGCGGATGATCTACTCGCCATTGGACGCGGTGAAGCTGGCGGAGCAAAACCCGGGCAAGGAAATCGTCTTCTTCGGGGTCGGTTTCGAAACGACGGCTCCCACGACCGCGATGGCCGTCTATCAAGCCGCCCGCAAGAGTGTAAGGAACTTCTCACTGCTCGTCTCGCACGTGCTGGTGCCGCCGGCTATCGAAGCGCTCCTAAGCTCGCCAGACCGCCGGGTGCAGGCATTTCTTGCAGCCGGCCACGTATGCACCGTGATGGGTTATGAGGAGTATATTCCCATCGCCGCCAAGTATCGTGTGCCGATAGTGGTAACCGGTTTCGAGCCGCTGGACATCCTGCAAGGCGTGCTGATGTGCATCGAGCAGTTGGAAGGCGGGCGGGCCGAAGTCGAAAACCAATACAGCCGTTCCGTGCGCCAGGAAGGAAATCGCCCGGCGCAACAGATCATCCGCGAGGTGTTCCGGGTGGTCCCGCGCAAGTGGCGGGGCATCGGCGAGATTCCCCAGAGCGGGTTGGGCTTGCGGGAGGCCTACGCGGCGTTTGATGCGGAACGGAGGTTCGGCCTGGTGGAGCTGCGCGTGGAGGAATCCTCGGAATGTCTGAGCGGGCTGGTGTTGCAGGGGAAAATCAAGCCGCACGAATGCCCGGCTTTCGGCGCGCGCTGCACCCCGGAACATCCGCTGGGCGCCACAATGGTCTCGTCCGAGGGGGCCTGTGCCGCGTACTATAGGTATCGGCGGGAACCGCGAATTGCCGCCTGAATCAATCTGAAAATCGAACTCCGAACCAAACCCAAATGACCGAAATCCAAGACCAGCCGACAGGCGGCGGGCGGCAGTTCACCCCCGTCTGTCCCTTTCCAATCCAGGATTATCCGCAGGTTCTGCTCGCCCACGGCGGTGGCGGCAAGCTCATGCATCAACTGATCGGCAAGATGTTTCTGCCCGCGTTTCGCAATCCCCTCCTCGAATCGCAGCACGATGCCAGCGTCTTCCAAGCCGGGGGCCAGCGCCTGGCGTTTACCACCGATTCCTACGTTGTGCGACCGCTGTTTTTTCCCGGCGGCGACCTCGGGTCGCTCGCTGTGCATGGCACTGTCAATGATCTCGCGATGGCTGGGGCGCGACCGCTCTACCTTAGCGCCGCTTTTATCATCGAGGAAGGGCTCCCAATGGAAACCCTGTGGAAAATCGTTTCCTCGATGCAACAGGCGGCGCAACAGGCGCGCGTGGAAATCATCACTGGCGACACCAAGGTGGTCGATAAAGGGAAAGGCGACAGCCTGTTCATCAACACGGCCGGGATAGGGGTTCTGGAACACTCCCTCACAATCGCGCCCCAGAGCGTTCAACCGGGTGATGCGATTCTGGTCAACGGCGATTTGGGTCGTCACGGCATGGCGATTATGGCCGTCCGCGAAGGGCTCGAGTTTGAGAGCGCGATTGAGAGTGACTCCGCGCCGTTGGCGGAGGCGGTGCTCCAACTCCTGCGCGCCGGGATCGAAATCCGCTGCCTGCGGGATCTGACGCGCGGCGGTCTGACCAGCGTGCTAAACGAAATCGCCGAAGCCGCCAACCTTGCCCTGCTGGTCGAGGAAAAGCTGATTCCAGTGCGTGAAGACGTTCACGCCGCGTGCGAGATTCTCGGGTTGGACCCGTTCCAGGTGGCCTGTGAGGGAAGGTTCGCCGCGTTCGTTCCGGACCGCGAGGCCGAGCGTGCGCTCGAGATCATGCGCAGACATCCGAGCGGCATCGGCGCCTGCCGAATCGGAAAAGTCAGCAACCAACACTCCGCCAAGGTGCTGATCAAGAGCACAATCGGCGCTCAACGCATTCTCGACATGTCCAGCGGCGAACAATTACCCCGGATTTGTTGAACTGAACAGACCCTGTTAGAACCGCGCCGGGCGTCAAAGATATCAATGGATGGGGGAGTGGCGAAGCGCAGGCTCAACCCTGACCGAGCGGATGCGCCTCACCACGGTCAACACTTCAAAGCAGCCCGAGTTGCAATCCGTTCCTTGAATCAGCCGCTGATTACGTTATAGTCAATCGCATGAAACGACGTGAATTCCTGAAGCACACGGCTGCGGCAGCGGGGATGCTAACTTGCTTCCCCGCCACACTCTTAGGCATTGAGCGCGATTCTCTGCCTGGCCCAATTGAGCGCCGGACATTTGGCAAGACCGGGGACAAGCTCTCCGTCATTGGTTTTGGCGGCTTCGTGCTTGATAATTCCACGCCCGAGCAGGCCCGAGATTGGGTGCGCGAAGCGTTCGAGGCCAGTGTCAATTACTTTGATGTGGCGCCGGAGTATGGCCAAGCCGAAGAACGGATGGGGCCTGCGTTGGAACCTTATCGCAAAAAGGTCTTCCTTTCCTGCAAGACCGGCCAGCGCAACCAAGCTGCCGCGACGGAGGAACTGGATCGTTCCTTGGTCCGCCTGCGCACGGATCATTTTGACCTCTACCAGTTGCACCACGTCACCAGGCTCAAGGAGGTCGAGACCATTTTGAGTGCGGATGGGGCCATCAAAGCTTTGGAAGCGGCCAAGAAAGCTGGCAAGGTCCGATTCCTTGGCTTTTCGGCGCACTCGGTCGAAGCCGCGTTAGCCCTAATGGAGGGTTTCGCCTTTGATTCGATCATGTTCCCGGTGAACTATGCCACCTGGCACGCAGGCAACTTTGGCCCTCAATTACTCGCTCGAGCAAAGGAAAAGCAAATGGGCATTCTGGCCCTTAAGGCCATGGCCAAACGACCTTGGCCCAAAGATGCCGACCGCAAAGCACATCCGGGTTGCTGGTATGAGCCCATGACAGATCCTGCTGAGGCCTTGATGGGTCTCAGATTCACTTTGTCCCACCCGGTAACCTCCGCGTTGACCCCCAGCGACGAGGGGTGTCTCAAGCTTGCGCTCAAGCTGGCTCCAAAAATTACTCCGTTGCAGTCCGATGAAATTGCGGCCATCAAACAGAAAGCGATGACCATCGCGCCCCTCTTTAAATATACGAGCGGGGCATAGCTGACAGCAGGGATCGGCTAATGAGAATGTCATACAGGCGGCTGTTCTCGCTCATCCCTCCTGCTGGCCGCCGGGCTGGCGCAAGTTATTCATCCTGACGCGAACCATGAACCTCCTGGAACTGCTGAATGAACTTTGGGGAATCAAGCCGGCAGGCATATCCCCCAAAATGTGGATTCAGAGCGCATTGATTGCGACGCTACTGGCCGGCACGGCTGCCAAGGCCGAACCGATTTCATCTGCTCCTGAAAGGCCGACTCGGACGGGGGCCGGCGGCGAATTGCCCAAACCACTCCCCGATCACCCGGGCCATGTGTTTCTCGCAAGTGAAAGCGTTTGCATTCAGTTGCCGCCGACACTGACTCCAGCCTGCACCCAATGGCGTCTGCTGGATGATCGGCATCAGGTGCTGCGCTCCGGCGCTTTGCCTGCTCACGCCCCAGATCGCAGCGAACCGCTCCGTTTGGATGTCTTGCATGTCGGCTGGTACCGGCTCGAATTCGGTTCCACCAATCACCCTGACCAGACTTGGACCACGCTCGCGGTTCTGCGGCCACTGCAAGCCCGCACACCCGAGGACTCGCCGATTGCGGTCGATTCCGCCGCCGCCTGGTTCGCGCACGATGACCTGACAAAACAGAAGGAGTTGGCGAACCTCGCCGCCCTCGCGGGTGTGAGCTGGGTTCGCGACCGATTGCGCTGGCGCGAGATTCAGCCGCAGGCCGGCGCGCTGAAGCCGCCGCCCTCCACCTACGACAGTTCCGCGGACGCGCACCGCGCTGCGGGCCTGCAGGTGCTTCAAGTCTTCCACGATACCCCGTCCTGGGCGCAGACAGATGCCCAAGGCGGCGGCCAGTTCGCCACTGATCTCCGCCAGGTATATGAACTCGGTCGGGCGTTGGCCGCGCGCTTCAAAGGCCGGGTCGCAGCGTGGGAGCCGTGGAACGAAGCCAACGTCGCCACGTTCGGCGCGCACACGGTTGACCAGATGTGTTCGTGGCAGAAAGCTGCGTGGCTCGGGTTCAAAGCCGGTGATCCGGAAGTCATCGTCGGTTGGAATGCCACCGCGGCCGTGCCGACGCCCTCCCACACCAAAGGCGTGCTCGCCAACGAGACCTGGCCCTACTTCGACACGTACAACATTCACACCTACGACTGGTCGCACGCCTACGCTGACCTGTGGAAACCCGCTCGCGAGGCTGCCGCCGGTCGGCCCCTCTGGATTACCGAAGCCGACCGCGGCACGCCGCATCTCAAGAACCCGCCATGGTACGATCAGTCGCCACAGTTGGAACGACTGAAAGCGGAATGGATGGCGCAGGCTTACGCGAGCAGCCTCTTCGCGGGCGCACAACGTCACTTCCATTTCATTCTCGGCAACTACCAGGAGCCGAACGGAGTTCAGTTTGGATTGCTGCGCCTCGATCTGACCCCGCGACCGGCATACGTGGCGCTGGCGGCCGTGGGCCGTTGCCTGGCTGGCGCCCAGGCATTGGGACGCTGGCGGCCTGGGCCGGATACCCATGTGTACGCATTCCACGCTCGGCCCGACGGCAAGGACTGCGATGTGCTGGTGGCGTGGGCGGAGAAGGAAGTGGACTGGGAAGGCCGCGGGACGACGACCGCCCACTGGAAGCTTCCAGCCCATCTGAACGTGCAAGAGGTAGTGGACTACCTCGGCCGACCGCTCGCGGCCGGCTTCCCGACGCCGCTTACCTCCGCACCCGTGTTTGTCTTTCTGCCAGCGGGTCAGGCCGCCACCTTGCCACTCGAAACCCCACCCAAGTCCGCTCCGCCGCGCTCCGGCTATGCCTCACCGGTGGTTTTGCAACTCTCCCTCCCCCGTTCAGCCGTAATCAGGGTGGAGGACCTGCCGTGGTCGGAAGGTTACGCATATCAGGCGAGGCCGGGCCAGGTTCTGAACTTCAAGCTGCACCTCTACAACTTCGCAACGAACAGCGCCGCGGGACATTTGGAAGTCATCAGCCAGCCTCCAGACTGGAACACATCGCTCGTGAAAGCGGACTTCAAACTCACTGGGATGGGGCGCGCAGAGTTGGCCGGGACTGTGCGACTGCCGGACCACGTTGAAACGCGCGACGGTTGGATTGTGCTGCGCGCTGATTGCGGCGAGCACGGTCGGCCGGTTCTGGCCTTCCGGGTCATCGACTGAGGCTGCGAGCACGGTGGGCGTCACCATCGCTGGAATCGTTGCTGCCATCGTCGGCTCTCAGCCAAATTCGGTGTACTAGCCCTTTGCTTTTTAGCCGTGAAGGTTTAACCTGATCATCATGGCGACACAGAAACTCCGCCCCCAAGATCTCGTTATCGGAAGCCGTTGTCTTCACGTCAATGGTTTCTTTATCCGCCAAATCGACAACATTGAGGGCGATACGGTCATTTACCACGATCAATATGGCCCTGGCCGTTGCAGCATGAGCGCATTTCTGAAGCGCTGCCCGGCCGTGGCTTCGGAAGAGGCGGAGGCGCTACCCTGCACAGCGACACATCCCGGTCGTTTGAGAAGCCAAATTCCGGATGCATCGCCGTGAAGGTGATTAACCACCTGGGGGATGAAGTGATGAAGGTGTCAAAAGTCCAGGAATGTGCTAGTCTGCTTGACGGTATGAACAACACAGAGTTCAAACTCCTGAAAGCACCGATTATCGAGGCAGTGCTGGATATTGATTGTGATTTGCCCCCGGGGTTTGATCTGGCGGCATCGGAAGTCCGGTTGCGAAATCTGTTTCAGGACACGTATCCAAAGTTTCTCGGGCAGCTTATGCACGAGCATAAAATTGAAACCAAGCCTGACGAACCTCCAAGAATGTCCGTCCGGCACGCACTACAATCGCTTCAATTCTTCCAGGAAGTCGAAAACCCAAATCGCTCAAGGCCAAGCCAGCATTGATCTAGCTTGGGAGCTTGAGGCAGCCTCTTCGATTACCTCATGGCTTTGGATCAACACGCCCAAACTCCCCGTGGGCTGCCTGCTGCCGCAGCAAACGAAACACCGTCGAGTACGGCTCTGCCGGCGGCGTGACTGCGATGGCCTGCATGAGGGTGTGGGCCTTCATGGGCTTATCGATGTAGAGGGTTTGCAGGCACTCGACATCGAAGCCGGTCAGCCACATGGCGCAAACGATGGCGACGCGGAACGGGTGGTTGGGCTCTTTGAAGGCATCCTCCACGTTTAGGCGCCTGCCGTTCGGAGTCTGGAAACCGTTCTTCATGACAACCCGGTGGGGGATAATGTCGAAATCCCACTTTTTGAAGTCGCGCACCTCGTTCTGGGCTTCGCTGATGATAATCTCGATGATCGTGGTCTCCAACCACTGGGCCTGGCCGCGGAGCCACGCAATTTCCCTGGTCAGCGCCTCGCGGCGGCTTTCCTCGACGGCGCGGCTCAGCGCATCTTTTTTCAAAAGGGCAGAGCCCCGGACCTTGGCCAGCTTCGCTTTCCAGAGCGGGATGATGCGCTGGTACATGCGGGCGCAGGTGAGTTTGTCGATGCACACGAGTTTGACGGTAGAATTGTCTTCCTCCGACCGTTTGAAGTCGTAGCGCGAGACGTAGCCGCCGAAGATGCGCCTCGTCAGGTGGTCATCAGCGCGCAAGCTCTGTAAAGGATGGCGTGCGGAGCGTGGGCAAAACTCCTACGGCATTGACCACCACCCCGATCTTATGGAGTGCATCGGCAGAGCCTGCACCTTATACGTTTCTTGAGCGACGAAGATGTTCCCAGCTCCGTTAGGAGCGCCATGTTTATAGTAACGCCCACCCCGGATGCTCGGCCAAGCTCCTTTAGGAGTGGCATGAATGGCATTTTGCATCCCTCACAGGAGACAACAGAGTCAACAGAGTTGCACCCTGCCACAACCTTTGAACAGGGAAGACGGGAAGACGGGAAGACGGGCTACCTTTGAACGCCTGAACCGTTGAACCTTGAACCGTTGAACCTTGAACCTTGAACCGTTGAACCTTGA
>JBAXTC010000348.1:0-7766 GCA_037130375.1 Verrucomicrobiota bacterium
CATGGCGGTCAATTGTTACATGGCTTTGGACGAGGTCTCGCGTGAGGCTGCAGTTTTCGATACCGGATGGGATGCGGAACCTGTCTTCGAGTTGATCGAGCAGAACCAACTCGAGCTTCGGCATCTGTTCATTACCCACGCGCACGAAGACCATCTGGCGGCGCTTGGCGCGATTCGCGAGAAGTTTCCCAAAGCCCGGCTCCATGCCACTTCCCGAAGCGGACCGGTCGATCAGCGCAATCGTCCGAATGACTTTATCCACCTCGGCAGTCTCCGCATCACGCACCGCGACACACCCGGTCACAGCGAGGATGGCACGACCTACATCGTTGGCACATGGCCGGACGACGCCCCGCACGCCGCCATCGTGGGGGACGCGGTCTTCGCCGGGTCGATCGGCCGCGGCAATCAATCCTGGGATTTGGCGAGGCAGAAAGTCCGCGAGCAAATCCTCACCCTGCCTCCCGAGACGTTGATTTGTCCGGGGCACGGCCCGTTAAGCACGGTCGGGGAGGAGAAGGCCCACAATCCATTTTTCTGATTTGCCATTGACCCACGGCACCCGCGCTGCTAGCTTTCGCGGCGAGTTTAATTCCGGGAAAGTATGCGACACACAATTTCTGTATTGGTGGAGAATAAATTCGGCGTGCTGACGCGCGTCGCCGGCCTGTTCAGCGGCCGGGGCTACAACATTGACACGCTCAATGTCGCGCCGACAGCCGATCCCACGGCGTCGCGCATGACGATTGTCACGCGCGGCGACGACGCGACGGTGGACCAGATCGTGAAGCAGCTCAACAAGCTGGTGGACGTGATGAAGGTCCATGATTTTCGCGAGGGAGAATATGTCGATCGGGAGCTGGTGCTGGTCAAGGTCTCGGTCGATTCAAAGACCCGGGCCGAAGTGATGCAGATCACGGATATCTTTCGCGCCAAGATCGTCGATGTCCAGCCGGAGAGCCTGACCATCGAAGTGACGGGAGACGAAAGCAAAGTCGAGAAGCTTCTGAGTCTGCTGACGACTTTTGGCATCATCGATCTGACGCGGACGGGGAAGGTGGCTTTGCCGCGGAGGTAATCGGTAATCGGTGATCGGTGGGCGGTGGGCGGTGATCGGTGGCTGGAGTGTTTCAATCGCCCATTAGCAATCATCTTGACCCGGCGCGAAAGCTGGTTAGCATGTTGTGAAGATCAACAAACAAATAAGACACTATGGCAATTATTAATTTTGGTGGAACCGAAGAAGAAGTCATTACGCGGAAGGAATTTCCGATGGCGCGAGCGCGCAAGGTGCTGAAGAACGAAATCATCGCCATCATCGGCTACGGGGTGCAGGGGCCGGCGCAATCGCTGAACCTGCGCGACAACGGCTTCAAGGTGATCATCGGCCAGGCCAGCTCGTTTAAACGGGACTGGGACCGCGCCGTGGCCGACGGCTGGGTGCCGGGCGAAACGCTGTTCGAGATCGATGAGGCGGTGCGGCGCGGCACGATCATTCAGATGTTGGTATCTGACGCCGCCCAGCGCATCATTTGGCCGGTTGTCAAGCAGAATTTGAAGCCGGGCGACGCCCTTTATTTTTCGCACGGCTTTTCCATTACCTACCGCAAGCTAACCAGCGTGGTGCCGCCCAAGGACGTGGATGTCATCATGGTGGCGCCCAAAGGCTCCGGGACATCCGTGCGCCGCAACTTTCTGACGGGCGCCGGCATCAACTCGAGTTTTGCCGTCGAGCAGGACGCGACGGGCCGCGCCAAAGAGCGTTGCCTGGCGGTCGGCATCGGCATCGGCTCGGGCTACCTGTTTCCGACTTCGTTCCAGCACGAAGTTTTCAGCGATCTGACAGGGGAACGAGGCGTGCTGATGGGTGCGCTGGCCGGCATCATGGAGGCGCAATACGAGGTATTGCGGGCGAACAAGCACACTCCCAGCGAAGCTTTCAACGAGACGGTCGAGGAACTCACTCAGAGCCTCATCCGATTGGTCGATGAGAACGGCATGGATTGGATGTACGCGAACTGCTCTGCCACCGCCCAACGTGGGGCGTTGGACTGGAAGCCGCGGTTCAAGAAGGCCGTGCTTCCGGTGTTCAAAGAACTCTACCAGCGGGTCAAGACCGGCAAGGAATGCGCCCGCGTGCTCTCGGCGTGCGGCAAGCCTGACTACCAGCAACAGTTGACGAAAGAACTCGCCGTCATTGGCAACTCGGAAATGTGGCAGGCGGGCAAAGCCGTTCGGGCCTTGCGGCCCAAGGAACCGGCTCGAGCCATCGCAGCCGGCACCCGGGGCGTCGGCGGGCGTGCGGCGAATTAGGCGGTCTGAGGCACGGTTTGCCTGGGTGTTGCGATTATCGAGTCTTGGAGTCAGGGCAGCAATAGATCGAGGTAGGGGCGCCCGTTGCCGGGCGTCCCCCTCACAGGTTCCGGCGTGCAGTTTTCCAGCACCGGGCTCTTCAGGACATCTCGCGGAACTCTTCCTCTGACTGCGCCGATTCTGCAGGATCTGCGCACCTCGCTTTACTCGAAGTTGGGAGCCCTCACTGCCCAAGGAAACCAAGATCCGTGTGCTGGAGGATAAACATTAGACAGAACGATTGAAGACGGGAATATTAGACAGAAACATTGGAGACAGAAAAATGGAAATGACATATACAAACGAAATCATTTGCGGATTACCGGGCGAAGTCCTTTGAAAGACGGAGGGCGGACGGGGTCAGGGGTTGGAGGTGCGGGCGGCCAATTCCTGCCAGCGTTCGTATAGGCGCGTCACCTCGGCTTTGGCGGCTTCCAAAAACATGATGAGGCCGCGGGCTTCCCGCGATCTAGTGGCGTGGAAACCAGGATCGTTCAAGGTGGTCTCGAGTTCGTGGACGCGGGTTTCGGCCGTCAAAATGGCGGTTTCGATCCCTTCCAGCTCGCGCTGCTCTTTGAAGGTTAGTTTTTGCGACCGGGCTGATTTGGGGGCGCTGCTGATCTCCGGCTTTTGGGTTGTGGTTTTGGCGATGCGCGCCCAAGCCGACTGGTTGATCGCATCCCGCTCGATCTTCTTCTCGAGGTAATAAGAATAATTTCCCGGCTGGACGAAAAGGCCGTTTTCTTCGAAGGCGACGACCTGGTCGCAGATGCGGTCCAGGAAATAGCGATCGTGACTGACCACCAGCACGGTGCCATCGAAGTCGGCCAAAGCTTCCTCCAACATGCGCAGGCTGGGCAAATCCAGATCATTTGTGGGTTCATCCAGCACCAGCACATTTCCGCCGCGCCGAAGCACTTTGGCGAGCATCAGCCGCGCTCGTTCGCCGCCGGAGAGTTGGGCGACCGGTTCATTAACGCGCTCATCCGAGAAGAGGAATCGGCGCAGATAAGAACGCGCGCTCAACCGTTGGTCGCCGAAGAGAACCGTTTCATTCCCTTCCGAAATCTCGTCCAAGACAGTGCCCGTGCCATCGAGTTGCATTCGGGCCTGGTCAATGTAGTTGAAGACCACGCGCTTCCCGATTTTGACCGTGCCTTCGTCGAGTGGCCGTTCGCCGAGGCAGATGCGCAGCAGGGTGGTTTTGCCGACGCCGTTGCGGCCGACGATGCCGGTGCATTGGGCGGGTTTGAGGGAAAGCGTGAGGCCGCGAAAGAGCCATCGTTGGTGGCCGGCCAGACCGACTCGCGCGCCGGCGTGGCCCAATTGAATGGCGTGATTTCCGAGGGGTGGCGGCGGCGGGATAAGCAGGTCCATTTCCCGCTCGTCAGGCGGTGCTTCGAGGCCCTTGACCTGGTAAAAAGATTCGAGGCGATGCCTGGGTTTGGATCGCTGCGCACGGACGCCGGCGCGGACCCAATCGAGTTCCTCGCGCAAGAACCGCTGGCGCCGACGTTCGGCCTGTTCGGCAATTTGCTGGCGGATGGCTTTGGATTCCAGGTAGGCGGTGTAATTCCCGGGATGCGAAAAGCAACGGCCATCGGCCAGCTCGATGATTCGCGTGGCGATGACATCGAGGAAATAGCGATCATGCGTGACAAAAATGACGGCGCCTGGAAAATCGTGCAGGAACCCTTCCAGCCAGAGGATGGATTCGGCGTCGAGGTGGTTGGTAGGCTCGTCCAGGAGCAGCAAATCCGGCTGGGCCGCCAGAGCGCGGCAGAGGGCCACGCGCCGCTTTTCGCCGCCGGAAAGTGGCGCCACGAGCGCATCGAGCGGGGGTGCGGCCAGGGCGGAGGCGGTCGCATTGATGCGGGCCTGCAACTTCCAGCCGTCCGCGATGTCGATATGGTTGAGCAAAGCCGCCAGTTGGGGGTCCGTACCCAGCCCGGACTCATAGCGGCGCAACCACTCGATCAGGTCCGCCGCGCCCGCCTCGATATTTTCCCGCACGGTAAGGGTGCCATCCAGCTCGAATTCCTGCGGTAAATAACCGATGCGCAAACCGCGCCGCCGCGCCACGTCTCCGGCATCCGCCCTTTGGTGGCCGGCCAGGATGCGCAGCAGGCTGGTCTTGCCACAGCCGTTCCTGCCCAGGAGGCCGACCTTCTCTCCCGGGGCGACCAGCAGGGTGACGGCTTCGAGCAATCGCTGGTGGCCGTAAGCCAGGGCGAGGTCGTTGGCGGTCAACAAAGCCGGGCCGATAACATTCATGCGCGCGAAAAAAGTGTAGGGGCTTGCTAATGGTCCGGGGGCTTCTGCCCCTCGAGTTTCTTGCCCACGGCCTCGTTTGGTTCGATGGAGAGCGACTTGCGCCATGCCTCGCGCGCCTTATCGAGTTGATTCAACGCCGCATAAATATCACCCAGATGGTCGTACAAGGTCGCGTCCGGTTCCTCGGACAGTTCGGCGGCTTTGAGCGCGTAGGGCAGCGCTTCCGTCGGCTGATTCAACTTGAAAAGCACCCAGGCCATGCTGTCCAGGTAAGCGGCATTCTTGGGGTCGATTTTTAAGGCCTTTTCGATGAGTGCGCGCGCCCGTTCCAGTTTCAAGCCATGTTCGGCCCATATATAGCCGAGGTAGTTCATCGATTCGGCAGAGTTAGGGGCGAGCTGAATGCATTTCTCGAAATACTTTTCTGCCTCGGCCAAATCGCCCATGCGCTCGCAGGTCGAGCCGAGTTGAAAATAGAAGTGTTCATCGAGCTGTTTCGGGTCGGTGGCCTGCGCGATGACTTCGGCGGCGGTGTAATGCTTGAGCGCCTCGGCGTAGGTTTTTTGCCGGCTGAGGGCCATCCCGGTCCAGAATTCCAGGACAAAGTTTCCAGGAAACTTCTTGCGCGCCTTGTCCAGCGTGGCGATGGCCTCGCCGGGTTTCTTGGTATCGATTTGCGCCATCGCCAGAAAGTAATAGGCAGGCTCGAAATTCGGACTGAGGACGAGCATTTTGCTAAAATGGTCGGCTGCCTCGGCGGGTTTGTTTGCCTCGAGAGCGATGCGGCCCAGGAAATAGTAGGCTTGGGGGTTGGTCGGGTCGTCGCGAACAATGGCCTCGAGCTGCTCGACGGCCAATTTATGATCGCTGCCGCGCAGATAGATGTCGGTCAAATTTGCCCGCACACGGTCGCGAGCGGTTGCGGCATCGGGCAATTTTTTGAGCAACTCGAGGTAAAGCTGCGCCGCCTTGGCCGATTCGCCGAGGAGGTTAAAGTCGTCCGCCATCTTCAGCCGGAGTGGCGGGCTGATGGGATTAAGCTTGTCCGCACGATTCAACAACGCCAGCGCTTTGCTTTTGGCAGCATCCTTTTGCTTGGGCACCCCGAGCCCCAAATTCACGTATAGCTCTGCCAGGCTGATTAAGTATTCGGCGTCCGGCTTTGGCTGGTCGGCTGCCTCGGCAAGCACCTTGAGGGCCTCTTCGGGCTGTTTGCTCTGGAGATAATTCAGGAAAAGGTTTTGGTAACCGATGAGGGAATCCGGCGATTTTGAGATGGCCGTGCGATTGGCGTTGACGGCCTGCTCGGTCTTGCCGAGTTGGGAATAAATGAGACCGAGCCGCGCGAAGATCTCGCCCGGAGCACCCGGTTGGGCGGCGGCGCGGCTGACGATTTCGAGGGCTTTATCCGGTTGTTTATTTTGAAGGAAACGGATCGAGACCTCGAGGATCAGCGGCGCATTGCCTGGATCATCGAGTGCCGCCTGGTAATATTCTCCGAGCGCCGCGGACGTTTCATCATTCATCTCATGAATGACGGCCACCGCGTAATGGGCATGGGCTTCCGCGGCTTTCGCCGCGGTGCGTTCATCCGCCAGCTCGCGTTTGCGGGCGCCCGCGAAGTCGCCGTTCTGGCTGGCCGACTGGCGAGAATGCAGCGAGCCGCAACCAGCCAGCAGCACACTGCTGATGGCGGCAGCCAGGCTCCAGAGACAGCAGCGAGGCAGCATGGGATAAGAGTCCACCCGTTCCGCCGCGGGAACGGGTGGCGCTAAATCAACGACTCGGCAACCGCGGAGGGCTTCCGGGGTTACTTCTGCCAGGTACGCTTCTTATGGCGATTAGCGCGGAGCTTCTTGCGCCGTTTATGCTTATTGATTTTGGCTTTCCGTCGTTTCTTTAGTGAACCCATAATTAATCTGTGTATTGCCGCCGACGAGTCTCATCCCGGCAGCGATCTGCCGCGGAGCGCGATGCCGGCTCTGGTAAAGACCAACTCGCCAGCCTGATATTGCATAGCGTGAAGGAAGAATTTGAGATCGTCAAGTGTAACTCAATAAACCACCTCTCAATAAACCACCTTGTTGAGCGGGTATTCAATGATCCCCTCGGCTCCGGCGGCTTTCAGTGCGGGGATCAATTCGCGGACGATGTGTTCGTCGATGATTGTTTCGACGGCCACCCAGCCTTCCAGGCTGAGGTTCGAGATCGTCGGATTGCGCAATGCCGGGAGTGTTTGCAGCAAATTGGCGAGGTTTTTCTGCGCGATGTTCATCTTGAGGCCCACCTTCGTCTCCGCTTCCAGCGCTCCTTTGAGCAACAGGGCCATCGTCTCGATTTTCTGCCGTTTCCAGGCATCTTTCCACGAGGTATGATTGGCGATGAGCCGGGGTGTCGAGCTGAGCAGGGTGTCCACGATGCGCAGCTTGTTGGCCCGCAGCGACGAGCCGGTCTCGGTAATATCCACAATGGCATCCACCAGCTCGTGCGCCTTCATTTCGGTGGCTCCCCACGAAAACTCGACCTCGGCCTTGACCTTATGCTGGCGCAAATATTTCTTGGTCTGGCTGACGAGTTCCGTAGCAATGCGCTTGCCCTCGAGATCTTTGACTGACTTTATTGGCGAATCCTCCGGGACAGCCAAAACCCACCGGGCCGTCTGCCGGGTCGCCTTGCTGAATTGAAACTCGCCCACTTCATGCACCTTCGAGCCGTTCTCCTGAATCCAATCGTAGCCCGTTATGCCACAATCCAGAAAACCGTGCTCGACGTAGCGGCTGATTTCCTGCGCCCGAATCAATCGCATTTCGAGCTGCTCGTCGTCAACATAAGGGATGTAGGACCGGCTGCTCACCGAAATATCGAATCCGGCCTTTCCCATCTTCTCGATGGTGGCCTCTTGCAGGCTGCCCTTGGGCAACCCAAACCGCACAACCTGTTTCTTCTTCATGAGATAACTGACCGTCTGGACCGAGCGCGCAAACACAGCGCCGCGAGTTATTTCCCGCGCAACCCTCCCATTTTACCATCATCGCCGCATGGAAGCGATGTTTTTCTTGAGAGAAACCGCGCCCCATGCGAGGGGCAGGGGCAGGAATAGCTCCGTTCAGGAGCGGCATGTTTATAGAAACGCACACCCA
>JBAXTC010000349.1:0-7760 GCA_037130375.1 Verrucomicrobiota bacterium
CGGAATTGTTGACTCGGGTTTGAACAGGAGATAACAGAGATAACGGAGAGTTGGCCAACCAAACGTGGCCAACTTGTCCACCAGAGCGCCAACCTCATTTTGACAGGTCGTGGGGCAGATCTCTTGCCCTTGCTCTTGCTCTTGCTCTTACTCTTGCTCTTGCTCCGTCCATGTCCAGAGCCCCCCTCAGAAACTCGCATCAGCCTCCTCCAACACCTTGAGTATTTTGTCAAAGGCACTGCGGATTTCAGCGTAGTTGAGGAGGTCCACCGTGAACCGGCCGTCGGGATTGGGCATGGAAATAACGTGGCCATCCGAGAATAGAATGTCGGCGGACCTCTGGCGGTGGTGGGTGCGGGGTTTGACATTGAATGAGGCCAGGTCGGGCGGACACAGGAATTGGGTATCGATGGCCAGGGCGCGGATGGGCAGCCCGTTGCGGTTGATGCCCAGGTGGTCGAGTTGGATGTGATCCGGCGGATTTCGGCTGTTAGGGCTGTCGAACAACAGGGTGTTGCCCGCGTGCCGATAATAGTAACTGCACTGGGCCTGGCTGCTGCCCACCTTGGCCAACTCGGCGCTGGCATCCAATTCCTGATCGCTGCCGGGGCAGAACAAGACTTTGGGCTGGCCGACCAGTTGTTGCGGCAGCAGGAGGCCCAGGCCCACCGGGGCGCCGCTCTGGAGCGAGATCAGGCTGGTGGGCGCGCCGGTGGAAGGATAGAAGTCGGCGGGGCTGGTAAACGGCGGTGCCTTGGGGCCGTAAGGGATTTTGCCGTCATTGTCACTGGCATAATTGAGCAGGGCTATCCCCATCTGGCGCAGGTTTGACAGACAAGCGGCTTTGCGGCCTTTGTCCCGAGCCGACGCGAGTGCCGGCAGCAACAACGCTGCGAGAATTGCGATGATGGCGATCACAACCAGCAACTCGATGAGGGTGAAGGCCCGGCGCGATGAACGCAGACAAATCATCCGCAATTACTCCCTCGCATCCCACACCAGGACTGATAGCGCATTATATCTCTTGCCTTTCGGTCGAAGTTTGCACACGCGGCATCACAAGGCAAGAGAGTCAGTCCGGTTTGATCTGCATCCGCTCTGCAACAAGCGGCGTCAGCGCCTCCAGGACTGGGTGGCAGGGGCGCGCGGCATCCCCGGTGAACTCCCGCAGCAGCGCGAGCGCATTCTTCCAGCAGGGTGAAAGCGGCGGCAGCAGAGCGTCATTGAGCGATGCGGGTTCCGGAAACCGTTGCTCGATGGCCAAGACGCACCCCAGCGGCAAGACCCCTTCCAGCAACGCCGCGCGCGCCTCCTCGCCCAGCCCGGCATCGCTCAGCACCCGGGCCATCTTCAGTTTGCGGCCGGCGCGCTGGCAATGGCCGGCGATCTTTTCCAGTTCAGCCGCCGAGAGCGGCGGCGGAGCGGCCTCCGCGGTTTCTTCCGGCCAGAGCGGGCGGCTGGCGCGGGTGGTCTTCGCCACCAGGCCGGCCTCGATCAGCCGTTGCAGCGCCTCATCCGTCGCACGGTCGATTACTTCCAAACGCACTGGCGAGAGCGGGTCCCACCTGCCCGGGCCAAAGTATTCCTCGTGCAGGCAACCAAGTTTCTCGCGCCACTGGGGCGCATCGCGCTCGACCACCACGTAAAGGACCGAATGCGGGCCGTCATTCGGGTAGCGCTCTTCGCAACGCAGCAACGCGCCATTGATGCGCTGGTGCGCCGCGGCCGCAAACCCGCGCGAGCGATCTGCGGGCAGAGGCGGCATGGCCTCCTGGACCTCGGGTTTGGCGCCGTCGGCCGGCACGGTCACCAGTTGTTGCAGTCTGGCCAGGAAGGCCTGCCGGCCACTGCCGAATTTAATCTCGCTGAAATTGCCGATGCGGTCGAGGACGCCGTCGGCGAGCGCCTTCTTGTTGGAAAGAGTTTCCAGCATTCGCTGCTCGATTGTCTTTTCCGAAACCAGGTTGATGACCGTGACCGGACGGGTCTGGTGCTTGCGCCAGGCGCGGGCGATGCGCTGCTCCAGTTTAGCCGGGTTCCACGGCAGATCGCAGTTGATGACCACGCTCGCATTCTGCAGGTTCAGTCCCGTCGCGCCCGAGTCCGTGCTAAGAAAGGCACGGCAGAGCGGGTCCGACTTGAAGGCATTAATTTCGCCGCGACGGCGCTTCTGCGGCACGCTGCCGGTGTGCCAGGCAAATCCGATGCCCAGTTGCTGGCACAGGCCCCGAACCAATTCCAACATCCGCTCCCATTCGGAAAATACGATCACCTTCACTTCGGGGTTGTCGCGGCATTCCTCGAGGATTTTCTCCAGCTCCGCCAGCTTTGGACAGGCGCGATGCTCGGGATTCAAGATGTAATCGGTGTCGCAAACCATCCGCATCATGCCCAGGCGCCGCAGCAGCCGTTCCGACTCCTGCTGCGTGAGCGGCCGGCGTTTGGCGATAAAGGCCAGCCGCGCCACAACTTTCTCATGCTCGTCGTATTCGATTTGCTGCTCGTCGCTGAGCGGCACGAAGAAATTAGTGTCGGTGCGCTCGGGCAATTCCGTCTCCACGTCCGCTTTGCGCCGGCGCAACATTTGCGGTTTGATGCGCTCGTGGAGCTTATCGAGGTTCCGGTAGCCCGCCGGGCGGCCACGTTCATCCAGATCGTAATACTCGCGGTTGAACCGGAACAGCGGTCCGAGCAACGATGGGTTCAAAAAGTCCATGAGCGAATACAGCTCGTCGATGCGGTTTTCGATCGGCGTCCCGGTCAGCACAAAGGCGTAGCGACTGCGCAGCCGCTTGATTGCCTGGGTCGTTTTGGTGCTCCAATTCTTGATCCGCTGCGCTTCATCGAGCACCACGATGTCCGGCCGCAGCCGCTCGTTCACCTCGAGCGCATCCGCCAGCATTTGCTCGTAGTTCACGATGGTGAAGAACGGATGTGGGGCAGGCGGGATGCCTGCCATGCTGTGGCTCGCGGCCTCATAAGCCTTGAGCCGCGGCACCCGCCCGCCATAGACCAGTTGATAGCCCAGCTCAGTGAACCGCTGGATTTGCTCCTCCCACTCCGTCTTCAACGACGCCGGGGTGACCACCAGCACCCGGTTCGCCCGGCCCAGACGGCGCAGCAACGCGCAGGCGGCGATGGCCTGGATGGTCTTCCCCAGCCCCATTTCATCAGCCAGCAACGCCCGTTCGGTGAACGCCAGGTGCAGCATGCCCTCGCGTTGATAAGGAAACAGCGGAACTTTCGTCTCGTGGACCGGCCATTCGCCGTTTTGTACCTTGAGTTCGTATTCGTGCCGAAGTTGCTTGCGCTCCGATACTCGATGCCGGCCCTCCAGCCACAGTCCAAGTTCCTGCGACAACCGCAATTCCGGCACTTCGTCCGCCCCAAGCTGCTTTAGCGCCTCGACGGCTTCTTCCGGCGTTCCCTTGCGCAATTCGCCGCTTGAATCAAACCAGGCCCCTAAGGCTCGCGGCACAGTGCTGTCACCAGTGAGCAGCCGCACCGACTCGCCCGCCGCATCGGGCACCAGGTCGAACCGCGGGGTGGCGTTCTTTGCCGCCGCCTGGAACAGCCGTTTGAACCGCGCCCCAAGGTGCAGCAGCACCGCCTCGACGTGTTTGCATGTGCCCAGGCCATTGATGCGAAAGTCAACACAATCGCACGCAAACTGCCGCTGCCGCACGTCCCGGATTTCCACCGAGTAGGTTAACCCGCTGCCGGACTTCACGCGGAAGTTGGAGAAGATCGGATGCCGCGCGTCCGTATTCAAAATGCAGAACTCCTCCGTCTGCGCCCGTGCGCGGCGGCGGTTGATTTCGTCTTCGTCTGTCGTGCGCCAATTGTGCGGCGACGGCACAGTAATTTCCGGCGATGCGTTCTTTGCCATTCAAGAGATGATTCGGATGGGACCGGCGGAGTCAATACCGGGTTGCTCAAAGTTATTCACTCTTACGTGCCAGGGAGAAAACCACCTGCTGGAAATAACGGAGTTCAGCGAAGCGGCTTATACGCCGCTGCGCTGAATAAAACCCGTCGCGGAAGAAGGGTCGGGGGCGATGCCGCTGGAGAACTCCTCGTCGAAGGGCGGGGCGCCGGGCGGGCGCCACGGAACTTCATAAACTTTGACCACCGTGCGGAAACCCTTGAGTTCCTGGAGCGGCAGTTCCGAACACGTGGCCGCCAGGAGCGGGTCATCGCGAAGCAGGTGCTCGTAAGTAGTTTGGCCGATGAAAATGCGGCCGCTGCCCGAAGCGCTCTCGAGACGGCTGGCGAGGTTCACTTCGCGACCGAAGACAGTGTAATTCGCCTCCGCCTCGGCTGACCCCATCAAGCCTGCCGTAGCCATGCCGGTATTGATGCCGGTTCCCATGAGCAGGATTGGCAGCATCGGTTTCGGCGCCAGCCCGGCGGAAATACAGGCCAGGTTTTCCAGTTGGCGCTGGTCGTTTTCGGCTGAGCGCTGCTGGTTCAAGTCGTACATCGCCCGTTGCGCCTCGATAGCCGCTCGCACTCCGGTCGCGGCGTGCTTCGGGTTGGGCATCGGCGCACCCCAAAATGCCATCACGCAGTCGCCAATAAACTTGTCCAGCGTGCCGTCCTGCTTCTTGATCACGTCGGCAATTAATCCGAGATAAAGGTTGACGGTCGCCAGCGTCTCGCGCGCCTGCTCGTCGTAGCAGGCCTCGGCCGCCGCGCCGCTCAACTTTCCATCGCGGACAAACTCCGCCACCCGGTCCTGGCTCGAGTCGGTAAAAGCGGTGAACCCGCGCACATCGGCGAAGAGGACCGTAATTTGCCGCCGCGCACCGCCGAGGGCGAGCGTCTTGGCTTCAAGCAATTCCTTGACGATTTTTGGTGAGACCACTTTCGAGAAGATTGACTTAACCCGCCGCCGCTCGGCCTGTTCAAAGACCACGCGCCAGGTGACCACGCACAGGTGCGTGAGCAACGCACTGGCCACCGGCAATGTCAACGGCAGCCAATACCGTGTTTTCACATAAATCACAAAACCAAACACCACGTAAGCAATGGTCAGCACAGCAGTTAATCCGGAGGCCGCCAGGACCGGCAGTTCCCAGGTCAAGAGCGCTGCTGCAATTCCGAGCAAGGCGATTAACGCCAAATCAACCGCCATCGGCGAGCGCCGGACGAACCGTCCGGTGATGATCGAGTTGGCCACATTCCAGTGTTCGCTGGCCAGGACCGTGTTCTCGCTCAGCGGCGTGGCCCCAAGGTCGCTCAGGTTGCGGCCGGTGGCAGTCGAGCCGACCACCACCAGTTTGCCGCCCCAACGGTTAGACAGATTGTTGGTCTGCCCTTGCAGACGCAAAAAGTTCTCCAGCAGCAGTTCCTGAATCGACGCCGTCGTGAGCAGCGGATGGTTTGGCTGCATGCACCAGTCGATATAAAAGTATCCGTTCGCATCAACCGGAATCGTCCGAACCACCCCGCCGGGACCGCGCAGAGTTATCCGGCCATGCTTGAGGTCTATCTCCGCCCGAGCCAAATCGAGATTCAATTCCCGGGCCCCCAGCACCAGCCCCATGTGCCAAACACGCTGCTCTGTGAAGGGTTTTGCTTTCCTCGCCACGCCGGGCGGCAGCTTGTCGCCGCCAAAATCTGTCAGGTCAAAATTGCCGTCCTCATCAAGCGGGATGACGATGTCATCGAGCCCGTGGCGCGGTAAAATGATGCGGCGCGGCTCGACCCGGGCCTGGTCCAGGTGCGCTCCGATATCCGGGTCGGCTTCGACTTGAGCGAAAGCGAAATGCCATTTGCGATAGAAGCAAAAAGCCCGCGCGCGGCGCAACGTCTCGGCTTGCTCAGTCACCACATCCCCGGCTGCCATCGCGCTGTTCAGAAACAGCGCCGGGGGAGGCGTTTTCTCCGTCGCAGCGATGATCACGTTGCCGGCCTGCTGCATCTGGAGCGCAAAGAACTTGTCCGACTCCGGAAACTCGCTGCCGTCGGCCATTCGAACCAGCGGATCGTAAGGGCGGAGTTCGCCGAAAATAACGTCGAGGGCGAGGGCCTTTGCGCCTTGGCGGGCGAGTTCATTAACGAGGCGGCCATAAACCTGACGCGGCCAGAACAGTCCAAAGTTGAATCCGAGCGAACCGTTGGCAACTCTGATCACGCTTTCGTCATTGATTTCCACGAAACCAAGGTTGGTCGCCACCGTCGGCACATACTGAACAGCCTGCCGAACGCGCATGTCGTAAGTGATGTGCTCCAGGCGATCAAAGAAACCCCACCGCTGCCACCGTACCAGGCAAACCAGGACGATGACACCAAAAGCAATCACCGCCGGAATGCGCTGGAGAGGCTTGAGATTCATACGAGCGAAAACAAAAAAACCAGAGCAACACAAGGCCGCTCTGGCTTGCAAAAACTGCCGGCGCGCCTGCGAGGCGCGGTGACCGGGCGCTCTACCGTGGTGCTGCTGGTGAAGTGTCGCTATAGATGGTTTGGTCAACGCTGTAAACCATCGGTGCGGCCGCCGAAGCCGACTTCAATTGCGTGATCACGCCTAGCATGCTCGTCTTGACGGGGTCGGGCAGAGCCGACAGCACACCGGTGCGCGCATCAAACTGCTGTTCGCCCATGATAACCTGCGTGGCAGATTGACCTGCAGCATTGAGGTAGGAGAGATATACCGATCCAACCAGCACCTTCACCACGCCCTCGACGCTGATGTCGTAAGTGGTGCCGCGAATACCAGCAACACCGTTCGGAATTTTCACTTCATAAGTCGATGCGGCCGAGAGCTTCTTCACACTCCCGAAAATATGGCCAGCTTGCAAATCCAGCTTCGTGTCCGTAACCTCGTCGGCGCCGGTCTGCGTTCTGGTCAGCTTATCAATGGACAAACGAGAATTCTCCCATATCCGAACCATGTTCTGCTCGGCGGCGGGGTGGTAGGTAAGGATTGTTCCCATGACCGGGCGGGGGGCTGACGCAGAGCCTGCGCCGAGAACGAGATCGACCCGGGAATCGTTCATGCCGGTTTCGATGATAGTACCTTGATTGATAAGGTCGCCACTCTTGAGGGTCTGCCACGCTTCGCTGCCGACCTTATAGCGGGCGGATCCCTTGATCCGAACAACTTTTGCGGAGATCTGATTTTCGGTTTGGGCTGCGAGAGTCGAAACCATCGCGAGCGCAATCCCACACACCATCATTCGGTTTAGCATGCTTCGATTCATTTTCATATATTCTCCTGATCAAAAAACTACTTTAATATTGCTGCAAGTTTATGTTGGTGCCCAAGAATGTCAACGGAATATTTCAAAAAAGATACAAAATTATCAACCGTCTCTGACCATCGATCAATGAACGAATAAAGCATAAAGCGGACCAGAACTGAATTAACGCGCGGGCGCAACGAAACTGCCGTTGTTTTCATTAGTGGCAGCCTCGATCATGCGGCGATTGATGATCTGAAGGTAATTGGCCGCAATGGGATTATCGAGCCATTGCAAGCGGAGCGAACGCTCGAACCACGGCTTGGCCGCGGCAAAATTCTCCAACTGCAAATAATGCAAACCGATATTGGCGAGGGTAAAGTAGCCGTTTGGATCGAGTTCGAGGGCGCGATCAAAGTATGACCCCGACTCCGCCGACCGATCCAGCCAGTCGAGGCACCAGCCGTATCGCAAATAGCCGTAGCCGCCCCACGGATCCAAGTCGATGGCGCGCTTGAACCATGCCATCGCCTGCTCCGCAAGCTCCCGGTAGTTGAGACCGCCTTCCGAGCT
>JBAXTC010000035.1:0-21196 GCA_037130375.1 Verrucomicrobiota bacterium
GACGAGGCAAAAAGCTCCTTTTGGAGCGGCATGTTTATAGCCACAGATGCCACCGATTCCGGCAAGCTCCAGCGGAGCGGCATGGGTTCGCGTTGACGGCCCCGCCACTGAAGGGCTGTGGGATGCAAAATGCCATTCATGCCGCTCCTAAAGGAGCTTGGCCGAGCATCCGGGGTGGGCGTTACTATAAACATGGCGCTCCTAACGGAGCTGGGAACTCGGAGAGTTGGTTCATGGGTGGCTCTTCCGGAGTTTCCTGGTGCTTTTTCATTGGCTCGTTTGAGTGAAGGATAGGAAATCAATGCCTAGGGCTATCGCACCAAGGAGCGGTTCAAGACGGACATCTTCTTCCACCTGGGTGGATTAGACCTCTATCCCATCCAATGAAAAACCACCAGATAATGCCTGTACAAGCTAAAAAGTGAGCGTAACTTCTGCGCGCAGGAAGGGGATCACGGTGCGGATGACATAGTAATCACCTGGGAAGAGAACCTCACCCCAGAGATGACCATTCAGATGCTTGTTGAACGTGTATTTGAGGACTGCCTGAGCGAAATGGCCGCGGAAGTTGCCGCTCTGGGTGAACAGGCCAGGGGCGACCGCGCGGGTGGCCGCGTTCTGGTCAGAAAACAACGCGTAGTAGCTGGTGCTGAAAGTCAAGTTTTTGACAGGGCTTACGCTCCAGGTTGGACCAAAGCGGTGGAGGTTGCCCTCCTGGCCCACCCGCGCCTCGGGCGCATAAATGTAAAGTCCGATTTCGCTCCAGCGGGGCCAGCGGCCCCATAACACGTCGAACATTTCGTCGTTCTTGGTGTTGGGATTGTCGCCGGAGATGAACTCGTACGACAGGCTGACCTGATTTTTCAACTTGTCATTGAACAGGTATGAGAGCTTGGTGTTGGCAGCGAAGGCGGCCATGTCGCGGAAGCCGGCGGCTTGGGCGGCTGGGGAGAGATAGGGGCTGAGACCGGCGTGATTGAGGCCCGGATCCTCTTTTTGACCGCACTGGTAGGCGCCTTCGACCGAGTATTTCCAGTGGTCCTCAAACGTGCCCGAGACCCGGGCGCCGAAAGTGTAGATGTCGGCGTTGTCGCCATACTTGGCCACGAAATCGTCGTGTTTATAGATGAAGTAGCCGGTTACGTTGGCGGCGGGCACCGAGGAGTTGGCGACGCTCAGGATGGCGCCTTTCTCGTTCTGCTCGGTGAGTGTGGTGGCCCCGGAGGTGTTAATGATCGGCATCCAGCTATTATTCAACGCGTCCTGGACAATGCCGATTGCTTCGACCACGGTGTGTTGTTCTTTGAAGTTATAGGTGACCCGTGCCGAATCAATGAACGTCGTCCACGAACCGTCATAAGGGGTTCCTTCGCCGACTAGCCAGCCGTCTCCCAGGAAAATGTCCTGTCGCCCGACGCTCACCGTCAGCGGCAACGTCGCGATGTTTTTCCACTGCACATTCATCGCGTCGAAGATGCCGTAATACCAGGCCATTCCCACATTGCCTTTGTAGGTGCTGTAACCCGCTGGTTTCATCCATTCCCGGGGTTCTGCGGTCAGGCGCGCGTTCAGACTCAGGTCATCCACGGGTGTGATGCTGGTGAAGAGCCGGCCGCGGAAACGGAAATAGTCCTGTTCGTGCAATGGGTTTTTCTCGCTCAGTGTGAGCAGGTCGTTGAAATACTCGTTGCGGAAGCGCAGGTCACCGCCCCAGCTCATCCAGGGGAACGGATTCTTGATGTCCTGGATTGTTTGCTCGGTGGGGCTGAGGGGCGGCGCGTTGGAAGTGCCGGCCGTGGCTCCGAGGGGTTGAGATCGGGCGATCGTCAGGGTTGCTGCCAGGGTGATGAGGGTTAGTGCGGGGACTTTTGTTTTCATGAGTTGTTGTGTCGTGCGCCAGCGCCGCTGCTCGGGTCGCGAGTGCCAGTCAGGTTTTCTCAGTTCAAGGTTGTCGGCCGCATGAAGAGCCTTGTTCCAGCCCTTCGTGCATCTCAGTCCATCATAGTGGCGGCCACAAAGCTGTCCAGAGCGAACAAAAGATACAGGCACTCGTGATTAGTTGCATTATGCAGATTAATCATTGGACGTTTGGCAGCGTGTGCTAAGCCATTTTCCCTGATCGCCAACAAGCGAGGGTGAAAGACTTTCCGGGCTTGCCAACGATGGCAATTGAGCCTAATCTCTGTCCATCATGAAACTTTCCAACAAACTTGAAAAAGCGCTGAACGACCAGATCACCCTCGAATTGTCTTCCGGTTATGCCTACCTCGGCATGGCGGCGTATTTCGATCAAACTGCCTTCAGCGGTTTTGGTCAGTGGATGCGCCTCCAACGACAGGAGGAGCTGGGCCATGCGAACCGGTTCTTCAAATACGTGGTCGAGCGGGGCGGCAAGGTGACGCTCCAGGCCATCGCTCAACCCAAGTGCGATTTCAAATCGCCGCTCGAAGCCTTCAAGGCGAGCCTTGGGCATGAGGAAAAGGTTTCTGCAGCCATTTGCGCCATCTACGAACTCGCCACCACGGAGAAGGACTACGCCACCCTGTCGTTTCTCAAGTGGTTCCTCGATGAGCAGGTGGAGGAGGAAAAGACCGTCGCCGAAATCATCGCCAAGTTGGAACTGATCGGCGACAACCGCAACGGCCTGTTTCAAATCGACAGGCAGGCGGCCAAACGGGCCGGGGCAGACGAGAAGAGTTAAGGCCAACGCTTTACCCGCGCTTCCGGCGCGGCGTGTCCCATGCCCTACCGGACTTTCGGCACTGACGAGGTCGCGCGTTACTTGCACTTAAGCCGCGCGGACCTTGATCGTCTGGTCAAGGATCAGGATATTCCGTTCGAGAAGCACGGCGGCCGGTTGGTGTTCCGCAAAGTCGATATCGAGACGTGGGCTTCCCAGCGGATTTTGGGCCTGGAAGGTCGCCCTCTGGCTGAGTATCATCAGAAGTCCTCGAACGGCGCGCGGCAGATTGGTCAGAACGAAGCCATCATGCCGGAGATGATTCAGCCTGAATTCATTGACCCCGCGCTCGCGGCTAAGACCAAGGCATCCGTCCTGCGCGAGATGGTGAAGCTGGCGGAAAAGACCGGTCGTGTCTGTGATCCGCAGGCATTGCGGCAGGGTCTGGAAGCGCGCGAAGAGCTCTGCTCGACCGGAATTCCGGGTGGACTCGCGCTGCTGCATTCCCGCGATCCCGAGTCCTATTTGTTCGAAACGTCCTTTCTCGCCTTGGGCCGGACCATACAGCAAATCCCTTTTGGCGCGCCGGATGGCCAGTCCACGAACCTTTTCTTTCTGATCGGCTGTCCGGACGACCGCATGCACCTGCACACTCTGGCCCGGTTATGCCTGATGGCGCAAAAGACGGACATGCTCGCCGACATCCGCCAGGCGGCTGATGCCACGTCCATCTGTGAATGCATCATCGCGGCTGAACAAACAGTCTTACCCCGCTAAACACGCCAAAAAGCGCTAAAGCTAAAGGGATCGAGTTCACGGATTGACTGTTTTTCGACTTGTTTAGCGTCTTTAGCGGGCAAGTGCCATTTCGAGCTCATTGGAATCCAAACCAGCCTGCGATAATGTTGAAGGATTTCTGCGTAACGGCACCAAGCGTGTCGCGAACGAAGGGCATGTTGATCGCCAAGATGAGGATGAGGAAACCGTAGCGTGCGATTTGGTGGTAGGTCTCGAAGCTCATGCCGATCAAGCTGCGCACGACCTGCGAGCCATCCAGCGGTGGGATGGGGAGAAGGTTGAAGAAACAGAGCATCAGGCTCAAGTAGGCCGTGCTCAGGCACACTTCCACCATGCTCGCCGAATGCACGATGAAGCCCAGTCGCGCCAGGCCAATGATGACGATGGCCATCAACAAATTCATCAACGGCCCCGCCAGCGTCACGAGGATATCGTCCACGCGCGGGTTGCGGAGGTTGTAAGGATTGACCGGCACGGGTTTGGCCCAGCCCACCAGGAACTGGCTGAGGCTGGAGCCGTTGAGCGAGAGAAAAATCATCAGCAACGGCAATACCACGGTGCCGATGGGATCGATATGGACGAGCGGATTGAGGGAGACGCGGCCTTGGGAATGAGCGGTGTCATCTCCGCATCTCCAGGCCATCCAGGCGTGACCAAACTCGTGGAATGTCAGCAGCACGAGCAGGCCCAACCAGAGGATGACGCCATCGATCAACAGTTTTGGGTCCATGCGCCCGCACGTTAGCAAACCGGTTACCATGTGAATAGCGAATAGTGATTGATGCCGCTACAAGACAAAGCTATCCGTGAGTTTCTGAAAGGCATTGGGGCTGAGACCAGCCACTCCGGGCCGCAGCCGAATTCCAGCTTGAAGCAACGGGTCGGCTGCCGCAAAGTCAGTTATGCGCAAGATTCGGCACCCAATTGTTCTCTCGCCCACCCCATTATCTGGCGGCTCCTGGTCAGCGGCGATGAAGTCGTGCTGCGGTGCGCTGCTCGTCAGTGGGTTGCTCGATTTCACGCCGACGGTCCTGGCTGCCACGCTCCAAACCAAGACCTGCGGGGCGACCGTGCGCGATGGCGTGGTTGTCGCGCTGACCAACCGGCTGACGGGCGAGTCGTTTGTGCGTCCCACAGACGGGCGGGCGTCTCTGGCAGGCTTGCACCGCGTCAGCGCGCCGGTGTTGATGGTTCGCGACGTTACGGAATCCTCTGTTGCCGGCAGCGTCGAACAGTCGCTCGCGTGGTCCGCCAACGCTGCGCGTTGGCGATTGCACGGCGCCGCAGACGCGGAATCCGGCGACCTGCTCATCACCCAGTCGGGTGAATGTCCGCAGAAAGGTATCTCCGGCATTTCCTGGGGCATCGCCGACATTCCCGATTCGTTTGACGTGCTCGTGCCCGGTTGCAGCGGGCAACAGTTTAGTGCCGGGTCGCCCGGCGGACGACGGGAGTTCGACTATCCTGTATTATGGGAGGCGCAGTTCGTCTTGGTCCAGGGTCGTGAAGGCGGTTTCCTGATTCGAGCTGAGGATTTGAACAGCCGGTTCAAGAACCTCGTGGTCGAGCACGCGCGGGGTGCATTTCGTTTGCGTTTCGAGAGTCGGAATCTTGCACCGTGGGAGGACAAGGATCACATCGAGTCATCCCGCTGGCGCATTTCGCCCTATCGCGGGCCATGGCAAAGCGGCGCGGCCCTTTATCGCGAGTGGGCGCAAAAGCAATTCGCACTCGATCCTCTGGAACGGCAGCAGCCTTCCTGGGTCCATGCCATCCAATTCGTCGTCACGATGAACCTCGACCAGCCGTTGCTCAAGAACCTCGCCAGCCACTGCATCCCGCGGCAGACGCTGCTTTCCCTGCCAAATTGGCGCCGCGACGGTTACGACCGCAATTATCCTGATTACACGGCCACCACAAACTTCGCCGCGTTTGTGCAGGAGGCACACCGGCTTGGGTTCCGTGTCATGCCGCACATGAACTACTTTGGTTGCGACCCGAAGAACCCGCTTTATGAGCGGTTCAAGCCGTACCAGGCACGCGACCCGTTCAGCAAGGAGTTGCTCTGGTGGGAATGGCCCGCCGAGCCGCCCATCAAATTTGCGTATATCAACCCCGCCAGCCGGGCCTGGCGCGAACTCTTCGTTGCCCGGCTCAAGGAAGTGGTCGAGGTTTACGGCGTGGATGCCTTTCACCTGGACCAGACGCTCTGCATCTACAACGATGCGAACGGCCTGATTGATGGCATGAATTGCATGGATGGCAACGTTGCGCTCCACGAGGAACTGCGCGCCGCGCTCCCTGCCGTCGCGCTGAGCGGCGAGGGTCTCAACGAAGTCACCTGCCGCCACGAGGCATTTGCCCAGCGCCACGTTTGGGGCATGGACCACGTGAACGGAACCTGGGACGACCGCCAGATCGCGATGTGCCATCCGGTCAGCTCGGCGGTGCTCACACCCTTCACCCGACTCTATGGGTACCTGGGCATGGCTAATCCCGCCAGCACAGAAGCTTCCGTGTCGTGGCAACGTGCCTACGAGCACTTCGGCGTGCTTCCTACCTACACATGGCCGGAGCCGGCGCAACTCGATCAACCGCCACGCGCCGTCGCCGACCTCCTGGCCCAGGCCCGCTTCTTCCAGGAGCACCGGCCCGAGCCGGATTTCAATGGTCCCTGGCAAACCAACGACCTCTTTGTCTATCGCCTCGCCGAGGGCGGTCGCGCGTCTTTCCGTCGTGAAGACGGTGTCTGCTTCGGCACGACCCAGCCCCTGCCCGGCTCGGCCAGGCAGTCTGATTTCTCGAAACTAAAAACCGAAACCCTGTTTCGCCGCATCGAGCACGTTGCCGAAGCGCGCCTGCCCGGCTCGATTCCTAATTGGCCGGCCTACGATGCGGAGCGGTTCCTCGGTCTCGACCCGCGGAAGTTCTATCCCTGGTCGCCGCAGCCACGCGACTTGCAGGCGCTGCACGTCTCTCGACTACCCGCCGGGGTGAAGATCGAGCAGAGTGGGCGGCACACCGATTTCGCCCGGTTCCGCTTCAGCCGGCAACCCACGGAGGGCGACAGCATCCGGCTCTGGGAATTCACGGGCGAAGTCAGCCCCGGCGTGCAATTCAGCGACGGCACGACCCGCCGCGGCGACGCGCTCGATTTCGAGGACGATTCTGGCGGCGCAACCCACCCCGATGGCGAAGGCCTGTTTTTCCATCCGCCCTACAAAAGCCTGCCCGCCGGCGCCGCCCGCCCGCTGACGATGTTGGAGGTTAAACTTCGCCTTCCGCAGGCCCGGCATGTTGTGTTTGAAAGCGGCGTCTGCCTGCGCGAAGCCGCGGTGGGCAAGTCCGACGGCGTGGCCTTCCGGGTCAGCGCCCGCGCCGGGGACCGGACGGTCGTTTCCGAGGCATTCAACAATCAGTCCACGCCCAATCCGCTCCATCTCGACCTCACCCCTTTCGCCGGTCAGGCGGTGGTTCTGCGACTCGAAGTGGATGCGGGTCCGAAGGGCGATCCCAGCTTTGACTGGGCGCTCTTCCGGCGACCGTGCATCACGGTTGGTCCGGAATCGGAAACAACGGAAGAGACTATTCGCGTGGCGGGGATTGCCGCCGGGCTGCGCGCTGGCGCAGGCATGATCACGTCCGCCGGCGAAGTGAGAGCGGTTCCGCGCGGCGCCGGCGACTCAGAAGTCAGGATTCCGATTCCCGGCACACTCATTCTATCTTTGAGCCAGCCGGCGACGGTCACGCTGCCGTTCGATCTGCTCCAGGCAAAATTCGCAAGTCATGTTGTTTTCAGTGACGGCATCGAGCAACCCGGGTTCAGCTACTTCGACGGCCAGGTGACGACCTCGGCTTGTGTCGGTGAATCACGCCGGGTGCTGTTTCTGCATCCGCCTGCGGCGGGGCGCTCCCTCGCCGACTGGCTGCTACGGCTGCCCGACCAGCCAGTCCGGCTCGACACTGCGGTCGGCATCCGGGATGGCGCGAAGTCCAAAGGGGTTGCGTTCGAGATACAGGTTAATGGCGCCACGCTGTTCCAGAAATCGGTGTTGCCGGACGCAGGCTGGTTGCCGGTGCGAGCAAACCTCAGCCGTTGGCGAGGTCAGACGGTGCTGATCACGTTCATCACCGATTCCGAGGGCAACATGGTTTGCGATTGGGCCACCTGGGCCGAACCTCGATTGGAAAAACAATGAAGAGCCCGAACCGTGGTTGGCGAAACAAGCTCCGGCAGGAGCGGCATGGAACGGAATCCCGAGAAGATCGTGCCCACCAGGCATTGTGAGCTATGAACTCACTTTGGGGAGCAGCGTAGGGCAGACCTCCTGGTCCAATGCCGCTAGGATTTGATCCCAGAGAATACCAGCAAAACCGATCCAAGCATTTGTCCCGGAGGGATGAGGATGGTCAAATCCTAGCGGCATTGGACAAGAATGTCCGTGCTCCGAAAAAGATGCGCACCGTCTTCAAACTTTGCAAATTCAACTTGCTCCCGGCCCTTACCCGTGCGTAACATGTCCTCGATGGTTTGTAGCGAATTAAGTTTTCGCCTGTTGTCTGCCATTTGTTTGGCTGTGATTTGTGCTCTTGCACACGGAGTATCAAACGGAAGTCAACACGAGGTCATATCCTCGCAAACCATTGGAAGCACGCTGGTTGCCTCGGTAGCTCAATGGTAGAGCAGTTGACTCTTAATCAATTGGTTCTAGGTTCAAGTCCTAGCCGGGGTACCAACTTTGCTAAGGAAAATGAACAAGTTGGACAGGCTGACACACTTCCGACACAGGAAACGCCTCGAATCCATCGAGGCAAACGTGAAATGGCCCAAGAAGGTAAAACACCGCAACCAGGTTCTCGCCAGGTTATATCGCCCCTGCGAAGGTCGAGGTTCTTACCGTGTGGCGTGGTCCGTGAATGGCAAGCGGATGATGAAGTCTTTCTCCCAGCATCACCGGCTCTTTGAAGCTGTGAAGATGAAGACCGAGGTGCTGGACCAGCCGGAGATTGACTTCTACCGCGTCAGTGAGCTGCGGACCATGCTTGATCTGGCCGACGCCGATCTGCGGCCGTACATCGCCCTGGCCGGGCTGGCGGGACTGCGGCGTGAGGAAATCCTGCGTCTGGACTGGGCGGACGTTTGGCGGGTCAAGGGGAAGATTGAAATGTCCGCCCGTATCGCCAAAGGGCGGAAGCGGCGGTTGGTGGACATCTGCCCGGCTTTGGCCCTGTGGCTCAATCTGTGCCGGAAGGCGACCGGGCCAGTGTGGGGAAAAAGCCCTGATGCCCTGGAGGAAGCTCTCAGCAAGGTGAGGGAAGATGGGGATGTTCCCGCGCGACGCATTGAGCCGCAACGCCGGTTGACTATGGTAACATAAATGCTACTATATGAACGGCTCTTTTGAGATTCAGGAATACGTCGAAGCCGGGCGCTCGCCGTTTGCAGAGTGGTTCGACGGGCTGGACGCGGTGACAGCGGCGCGGGTGGACAAATACATCCGCCGGCTTGAGGCCGCCAACTTCGGCGCGGCCAAGCCGCTGCGTGAAGGCGTCTTTGAACTGCGGCTGGATTTTGGCCCGGGCTACCGCGTCTATTACGGGCGCGAAGGCCGCAGGATCATCATTCTGCTCGGCGGGGGCAGCAAACGGCGGCAGGACGCGGACATCGCCGCCGCCATCGAACGCTGGAAACGATACAAACAGACGAGACCATAAATGGCACTGACACGAGACTACAAAGAAACCGTCATGGCGCGCATCAAACGCGACCGCAAATTCGCGCGGGCGCTCTACGCCGAAGCCATGAGCGCGCTACTTGAAGGCGAAACCGCCGAGGGGCTTTCCATGCTCCGCGACTTGGTTCACGCCGAAATCACCTTCAAGGAACTGGCCCGGCAAACCGGCCTGGGCGAGAAGACCTTGCACCGGATGCTGAACCGTGGCGGCAACCCCACCGCCCGCAACCTGGGCGTGATCGTGCGGAGCATCGCCGAAGACCTGGGCATCAAACCCCGTGTGCAAGTGGTCGCGTGCCGTTAGCCCAAAGTACTGCAAGGCTTGTACAAGGGTTGCAGTACCGACTCTCTGGCGACTGTGAGTGTCCTGGTGTAGTCAGGCACTATGTTAAGAAATAGAGCTTCACTGGCCGCACCCGCCGGGGCCAGCAACAACACCGAGCCGGCGGCACTGAAGCTGGATACCAGCCTCGAACCGCGCAGCCTCGAAACTGCGCCAAGGAAACCACGATGGTCCACCTTACAATCGCTTGGCCCACGGAGTCAAGCGGCGCTAACCCATTGCCGCGCAGCGAACGTTGCCATTGCCACCGGTGAAATCAAACGGATGCAAAACGGGCGGGCAGAAAGGGGATCTTCTTCCCTTGGATGTTCTTCGAACGATTCGCTGAAAACTCTTCTTCCTTCTTCTCTGGTCTGAGTTTTCTTCCGGCTGGATTTTCTTCCGTCGTTGAAAGCCAGAACCCGGTTGTACTCGCTGGAAGAAGTTGTCGCCACAAATGATGAGACTGGTGGCGAGATCTGTTTGCTTCACGACGTTTTAGCGAGCGACCAAGAAGACCCGGGAACCAAAGCCGCAAGGAAGATGGACTGGGAAACAATGATGCAGGCGTTATCTCCCAGAGAACAGATAGTGATTAATCAACCAACCCGCACCCACCACTCACACTTCCACTCTTCTCAGCACATTCTCCTGTAGCTTCCTTGACTGGGAGGCTGCAGGGGTATGGTGTTCGGGGAGTGGGGGTGTGGAGGGTTGGCGTTTTTCTTTTCGTTAGGCATCTGTCGGACGTGGGTGGCATGGAGAATCATCGCTGGGGGTAATCCTGGCGTTTATGATTACCTGAACCATCTCCTCGTACCAGCCGAATAGCAAAACCAATCCTTACCGCTGCTGACGCTGAACAATGACGACTCTTACAATAATCCGCTATCTTTCAAGAACCGGGGAGCAGACACATCCTTGAGAGAGACTCATTGCCTTTCGATGTTCTGCTCCCCGGCTACCACATCTTCCGCTTCCAAACCCAAGACCCAAAACCCAGAAGGTAAGTCTCCTTTGCCTTTCGGCGTTCTGCCCTTCGGCCACTTACCTATTCCATGATATACGCCAAAAAAGATGAAGTCTCCATTGCCTTTCGGCGTTCTGCCCTTCGGCCACTCCGGCCACTCCGGCTTCCAAACTGCTTGGCTGACCGAGGCCGCAGGGCCGTCCAGGTCGGGACCACCGCGATGAGCCACTTTGGCTCGCGATGGTGGCTGCCTGTTCGTGAGGTTAAATTACACAAGGAGCTGAGATATGGCAAGTTAAAGTTCAGGTCGGGATCCCCTTCCCGACCTGGAGCCGTGAGAATTGGGGATTGGAGATTGGGGAGAGGCGGTTCATGCGAGGCAGCAGAAACCTTTTCGGGCTGTACAACAGACATTGTCGGCCAAAATGGTCCTTCAGTGCGGCCGATCTGCGTCTCCCCAATGAGACACGATGGCGGCATCCCTGCCGGCCATGAGAAACAATGAGTTTTTCGCTTTGGACCATGTACTGCAGGGGCATCCGCGAGAGTTGGACCGAGTGGTCACCGCATGACGTCGTGCATTTTCAGGCCGTTCGTGGCCGAAAACAGGGCGTTTTCTGCGCTCTGGAGAGGGCATTCACGCATAGAATCTGCTGACCATGCCTAATTTCATTGTTTCCATTGTTTCCATTGTTATTTCCGTTCTCTTATTTATTGCGTTTCATTACTTGTTTTCTGTCTAATGCATTGATTACGCGGCTAAATTACGCTGGTTGCCGGGCGGGAACTATCGCAGTTTGGGATATGTGGACTCACAAAGCGGACAGGGCCAGAACCCAGATGGCATTCACCTGCAGATTCTGCTGACGAGGCCCAATTATGAAACGAATTCGCATTGCCGTTCTGGTTTTGCTGGTCGGTGGCATGGCTGCCGCGTTCTGGTTTTGGCGGCACCTCGAGCAAGGGCCAGCCGGAGAGCGGCTGCTGCTGTTTGGAAATGTGGATATTCGCCAGGTGCAACTAGCCTTCAACGGCAACGATCGCATTGCCACGCTGCTCGTCGAGGAAGGCGACCGGGTCAAAGCGGGCCAGTTGCTGGCACAGTTGGATACGCAGCGGTTGGAGCCCAAAGTCGCCAGTCGTGAGGCTCAGATGCGGGCGCAGCAGGAAATGGTCGCCCGGCTGGAATCGGGGAATCGGCCCGAAGAGGTGCGCAAGGCCAAAGCGGACCTGGAAGCCGCCAAGGCCGCTCTGGAAAATGCTGACCTGACTTACAATCGGGTAACCCTGCTCACAACTCAGGGTGTGGATACAGCGCAGCGAAAAGATGATGCCCGCGCTGCGTTGGACGTCACCAAAGCACGCGAGGCCGCTGCCAGGGAGGCCTACGGCCTGATGGTGCTGGGTCCGCGCAAGGAAGACATCGCGGCCGCCAAAGCCACCCTGCAGGCTTGCCAGGCGGACCTGGCGCTGGCGCGGCGGGAATTGGCCGATGCCCAACTCTGTGCCCCCACCAATGGCGTCATCCGGAACCGCGTCCTGGAGCCGGGCGACATGGCCTCGCCGCAGAAACCGGTGTTCACTTTGGCGCTCGACGACCCGGTCTGGGTGCGAGCCTATGTGCCGGAGACCGACCTTGGAAAGATTCGGAGTGGCATGCAAGCGGAAGTGACCACTGACAGCTTTCCCGGGAAACGATACCCGGCCCGAATCGGCTTCGTTTCACCCACCGCCGAGTTCACTCCGAAGACCGTCGAAACGACCGAGGTGCGCGCCAAACTCGTCTATGAGGTTCGCGCGTTTGTGTCCAACCCGCAGGGCGAACTGCGTCTGGGTATGCCGGCGGTAGTCACAGTGCCGCTCAATCAACCCCAAAGCTCCGCAGCCCAGCCCCAGGCTCGCCCCGCCGAGAGCCCGTAAAACGGGAACTGCATGGATGACTCCGGCAAAACCGAGCGGGCCGATAGCTCGTCTGATGCTGTGCTGGACTTGCGGCAGGTGGGCAAGCGCTTCGTCGTCGGCAAGCGGGCGGTCCAAGCCCTCCGCAACGTCAGCCTCGCCGTGCAACCCGGTCGTGTGACGGGGTTGATCGGGCCGGATGGCGCAGGCAAGACAACCTTGATGCGGCTTGCCGTGGGGCTGTTGGCGCCGGACGAAGGACAGATTCGCACGCTGGGCTTCGACGCCACCCACGACTCGATCGAGGTGCAGGCAAACGTTGGCTATATGCCGCAGCGGTTCGGACTCTACGAAGACCTCACCGTGCAGGAGAATCTCGACCTCTACGCGGATTTGCAGGGCGTGCCCAAAGCGGAGCGTCCCGGTCGTTACGAAGAACTGATGCGGATGACGGGATTGGCACGGTTCACCGGACGGCTGGCCGGTCGGCTTTCAGGCGGCATGAAACAGAAGCTCGGGTTGGCCTGCACCCTCGTGCGTCCGCCCCGGTTGCTGTTGCTGGACGAGCCGACGGTCGGGGTTGATCCCGTTTCCCGGCGTGAGCTTTGGCAGATTGTGTATCGCCTCGTCCGGCAGGAAGGAATGACGGTGCTGCTGAGCACCGCCTACCTGGATGAGGCCGAGCGCTGCGAGGAGGTGCTCCTCATGCACAATGGAGAGTTGGTCGGCCAGGGCCCGCCCCAGCAGTTTCGCGACCAGGCCCGGGGCCGGACCTACCTCGTCTCGGCCCCAGGCCAGCGCAAGCGCGTGGTCCAGGCCCGGCTTGCTGCCGCGGCCCAGGTCGTGGATGCTCTCATCCAAGCCGAGCGGGTGCGGCTGGTCATGGATAGCGAGACGCCGCCGAACCTCGCAACTCTCCTGCCCGGTCTGCCCGGCGTCTCAGTTCAGCCGACGCCGCCCCGGCTGGAGGACAGTTTTGTGACACTGCTCAGAAAACAACGGGCAGGCAGGGCCACTTCACCCCGCGCACCCCAGCCTCTCGCGGCGCCGCGCGCAAGCGGCAACGACGACCCCATTATCGAGGTCCGAGGCGTCAAACGGCGCTTCGGCGGCTTCTACGCCGTCAAAGGGGTGACCTTTCAGGTCGCGCGCGGCGAGGTCTTCGGCCTGTTGGGCGCCAACGGGGCGGGCAAGTCCACCACTTTCCGGATGCTCTGCGGCCTGCTCCCAGCCTCCGAGGGCGTGCTGCGCGTGGCGGGCCTGGACCTGCGGCATGCCGCCGCAGCCGCCCGGGCGCGGATTGGCTACATGTCCCAGAAATTCTCCCTGTACGGCAACCTCAGTGTGGTGGAGAATCTCCGCTTCTTCAGCAGCGCCTACGGACTGTCGGGGGCCCGCCAACGTCAGCAGATCGAGGGAGCGTTAGCCCAATTCGAACTCGGGCCGATGGCCGACACCAACAGCATGGACCTGCCGCTGGGGCACAAACAGCGTCTGGCAATGGCTTGCGCCCTGATGCACGAGCCGGAAATCCTCTTTCTGGACGAGCCGACCTCCGGCGTGGACCCGCTCGCCCGGCGCGATTTTTGGAGCCACATCAACTCGCTGGCGGAGCAAAATGTCACCGTCATGGTCACCACCCATTTCATGGAAGAGGCCGAGTATTGCGACCGGCTGGCGATCATGGCTGACGGCGAAATCCTTGCCCTGGGCACGCCGGAGGAGATCAAACAACGGCAGCGCACGGCGGAATACCCGGAGCCGACGATGGAGGACGCCTTCATTGGGCTGATTGAAAGCAAGGGAACCCCGACCCAGGCCAGCCCATGAACCGCGAGCACAAATCGCAAGCCCCACTCCGGACGCCTTCTCGTGGAGGCGGCGGAATCCGGCTGCGCGGATTGCTCCGCAAAGAGTGTTTCCAAATCCTGCGCGATCCGAGCAGCCTCGCCATCGCCTTTCTCCTGCCGGTGGTGTTGCTGCTCATCTTTGGCTACGGCGTCTCGCTGGATGCAGAACACGTGCCCATCGCGCTGGTGGTCGAGTTGCCCAGCCCCGACACCGCCAGCTTCACGAGCGGATTCCAGCATTCGCGTTACTTCGAGCCGATCTTCCAGCGCGACCTGCGCGAGGCCGAGCAGGCACTGCTGGACCGCCGCGTGTTGGCCATTGTGTATCTGCGGTCTGATTTCGCCCGCCAGTTGCGCCAGCCCAACGGCGCCCCCATCCAGGTGATTATCAACGGCGTGGACGCCAACACGGGCCGCCTCGTTCTCGGCTACGTGCAAGGGGTCTGGCAAAAATGGCTGCAACGACAGGCGCTGGCCCGGGGCGAAACGCTCGCCATGCCCGTCCAGCTCGATCAACGAATCTGGTTCAACAGCGAACTGCGCAGCCGCAACTTTCTTGTGCCCGGCTTGATCGCCATCATCATGACCCTCATTGGCGCGCTGTTGACGGCGCTGGTGATGGCCCGGGAATGGGAACGCGGCACCATGGAGGCTTTGCTGGTGACCCCGGTGACAATGCGCGAAGTGCTCATTGGCAAGCTGGTGCCCTATTTCGTTCTCGGCATGGGCGGCCTGTCGCTCTCCGTCGCCATGGGAGTCTGGCTCTTCGGGGTGCCGCTGCGCGGCTCGCTTTGGGTGTTGTTCGCCACCGCCGCGCTTTTCCTGTTGGCCGCATTAGGCATGGGGTTGCTCATCTCGACGGTGACCAAAAACCAGTTTGTCGCCGGGCAACTGGCCATCATTACCACCTTCCTGCCAGCGTTTATCCTTTCCGGGTTCATCTTCGACATCGGCAGTATGCCGCCGATTGTCCAGGGAATCACCCACATCCTGGCGGCGTCCTACTTTGTGGCCATCCTGCAAACGATTTTCCTGGCGGGCAATGTCTGGTCGGTGATCTTGCCCAACGCCCTGGCGTTGCTCTTGATGGCGGTCTTCTTCCTCGGGGTCAGCCGGCGCAAACTGCGCAAACGTTTGGAATAGGAGACGAATGCTCAAGCGAATTCGAGCCCTCATGATCAAGGAGTTCCTGGCCCTGCTCAAGGACAAGCGCAGCCGCGTCGTTGTCTTCGTGCCTCCCATCCTGCAGTTGCTGGTCTTTGGTTACGCGGCCACGTTCGATCTGAGCTCCATTCCTTTTGCGGTCTATAACCAAGACCCCGGCCAGGCGGCTCGCGATCTGGTCACGCGATTCGGCGCCTCGCCCAATTTCCGGCAGGTGGCGGTCATAACGCACGAGGAGGAAATCGCCCCGCTGGTGGACGCCAGGCGCGTGCTGATGGTCGTCCACATCGGACCCCAATTCAGCCGCGAACTGTTGAGCGGCCGCCCGGGGCCGGTGCAGGTTATCGTGGACGGACGCAACTCCAATACGGCGGCAATCCTGCTCAACTACGTCAACACCATCGTCGCCGCGTTCAATGCCGATTGGCTGCAGCAAACCGGCAGCGCAGCCGCCCTCGGCAATTTAGAATTCCGCGCGTGGTTCAACCCCAACCTGCTCAGCCGCTGGTTCATCGTGCCGGGCATCGTCGGTTTGCTGACTCTCGTGGTCACCATCCTGGTGACCGCCCTGTCAGTGGCCCGCGAGCGCGAGCAAGGCACCTTCGACCAACTCCTGGTGACCCCGCTCCGGCCCGGGGAAATCCTCATCGGCAAGGCGCTGCCTGGCTTCATCATCGGCTTCTTCGAGGCCACCTTGATTATCCTGCTCGCTACCTTCTGGTTTCAAATCCCCCTGCGCGGCAGCCTGGTGACGCTGTATGTCGGGCTGCTTTGCTTCCTGATCTCGACGGTTGGCATGGGACTGATGATTTCCTCCCTGGCGGTCACCCAACAGCAGGGCTTGTTGGGCGGCTTCCTGTTCCTGGTGCCCTCCATCTTGCTTTCGGGCTTTGCCACCCCCATCGCCAATATGCCGCACTGGGTGCAACAGGCCACCTACCTCAACCCGATGCGCTATTTCCTGGTCATCCTGCGCGGCGTCTTCCTGCAAGGCACACCGTTTCATCTGCTGCTCGACCAATTCTGGCCGATGGCCGCAATCGGTCTGGTCAACCTGATCCTGGCTGGCTACCTCTTCCGCCACCGCCTCTACTGAATCGTCTGGGAATAAATTGTTGCCGCCGACAACGGCCCGGTTTCACACCGGCAATGTTATCCCAGCTCGAAAGTTGTGACACCGTAAACCCAACCCAAATTCACCTTCGGAAACGAACCGTCATACATTCGGGCGGTGGCGAACACCTCGGCTAATTGATAACGTCGCATCATGTCCAAAGCGCTCAGATTCGGTTCTGCGACGTCCAGAACAAACGGGTCGCCCATCGGAATGCGGCCGACCAGCCCCCTAAAAAGGCCCTCCGCCACGGCCGCATCCCGCGCAAACAACGGGCCGATTTTCCAACCTCGATAACACCTTCGTATGACGCCGTAACCACGTAACACGCCCGGTTGTTGGGGGTCAGTCACCGCCAAAGCATGCGCCTCAGCTTGGTGCAGCCAAGCCTTCAGAAACTCCGCGCGCAACGCTGGAAAACACGCGCGATCCAACTCCTCAATCACCGGCATCGCAATTTCGCGCGCATCACACAGAGGCAGTTCCGTCGTCCAATCCGAGGACTGCTTGATGCCTTCATAGCGGGCGTTACGATAGGCATAGGCGCGGCCAATCTGTTTGTATTTCTCGACATTCGCGAGCACGCCGTCACCGCCCTGGGTGCATCCCTCCAGATGTCTTCGCCCCGCTTCGTGAATGGCCATGCCGTAGCCTTGGCCGCGAAATTGTTCCGCAACCAGATAGCAGCCCATGAAACCGAAGGAATCGTCGTAGCGCACGGCGCTGACACTGGCAATAGGTTCGCCGTCCAGTTCGCCGACCAGAAATCCGTTCCGATCTGCGGCAAATAATGTCTCCGCGTCGTGCAAGCCGGGATTCCAACCCGCCTCCCGCATCCATGGAATCGGAACCGCCGCCATCTCACCCGCATCCAACGTGCGGATGCGATAGCGGCCAGAGGCCAGATTGCGGGCGGCCGGCGATCTGGGATCAAGATATTTCATGGTTGGTGAATCGGCCCCCCACCGGCTTTGCCGGAAGCCCCTGACTTCACGCCCAGTGAAAGAACCTGGACGGTGAGTGATGAGGCGGCGTTGGCGGAGCGGTAGATTCGATGGGTCGCTTTGCGGAAATCCGCTTCGCTGGCGGTGAAGATATTCACAAAAGTTTGGGGATTGCGGTCCACCAGCGGAAACCACGAACTCTGCACGTGAACCATGACGCGGTGACCGCGCCGGAAAGTGTGGAAAATGTCCGGCATCGTGAACTGAACTTTGCTGAGCTTGCCCGGTTCAAATGGTTCAGGCTTCTCGAAGCTGTTGCGGAATTTGCCGCGGAAAACGTCGCCGCGCACAAGTTGCTGATAACCGCCCATGCGGACATGGGCCGGGTTTGGGTTCGGATCGGGAAAGTCCCCGGCATAGACATCGACGAGTTTGACCACCCAATCGGCGTCGGTACCCGTGGTCGAAACCTGCAAGGTGGCTTGAAGTGGCCCAGCCAAGGTGAGGTCATCTTCCAAGGGTTCGGTCTTATAGACCAAGACATCCGGCCGGCAGGCGGCAAAGCGCTGATCCTGGACTGGATAGGAGCGGGGATACCCGGTGCTGGGTTCGAGACTAACAGGAACCGGTTTGGCCGGGTCGCTCACATACTCGTCGAATGCCTCCGCCGCGTCGGTGGCTGGATTGAAGTCGAGGAAGCCGCCGGCGCGAAAATAAAGCGTGCGCGCGACGGCCTCCTTGGGAGGCCACGCGTCGAAGCGCCGCCACAGGTTGGCTCCGGTCTCGAATACGTGCGCCTCGGTAGCAGTGTAATTCGTGTCCCCTTTGAGAAAGTGGCGAAAAAAGGGCAACTCGATCTTCTCGCGATAGAATTCAGCCGTCTTCGCGTGGAAACTGATGTCGCCGAGTGTCTCGCCATCCTGCTTCCCCCAGTCCCCATGACCCCAGGGCCCCATGACAAGAAGGTTGGTGATCCCAGGGTTCTGCCGCTCGGTCCACCGATAAGTCTCGAGGGAACCAAATAAATCCTCCGCATCATACCAGCCACCGACGGTCATGACTGCACAATGCACATTCTTGAGATGCGGGCGTGTGTTGCGCGCCTGCCAAAAAGCGTCATAAGTGGGGTGCTCCAGGAACTCTGTCCACTCAGGCGAACGCCCCTTTAACAAAACCTTGTCCGAGTTTGCCAACGGTCCCATCCCGAGGAAAAACTCGTATCCATCCGGTGTCTTGAAATTGAAGGGTTTCGAGTTTTCGTGCAGGGGATCATCGAGTTTCTGAGCGAAGGAATAGAAGAAACCGAAATTCTGAGCGAGGAGGAGCGCGCCGTTGTGATGGAGGTCGTCCCCCATGAACCAATCCGAGATCGGGGCCTGCGGGGATGCAGCCTTTAGTGCTGGATGAGAGTCGATCATTCCCAGGGCCGCGTAAAAGCCTGGGTATGAAATGCCGAACATGCCAACCCTGCCGTTGTTATTGGGGACGTTCTTTACCAACCAGTCGATGGTGTCGAAGGTATCGGTGCTCTCGTCCGTTTCCCTGGCAGTCTTGGCAGGCTTGAACGGCCGGACATGTATGTAGTCCCCTTCCGAGCCGTAGCGCCCGCGGACATCCTGCGTCACGAGAATGAACCGATCGTGCGCAAGCGTCTTGAACGACCCGCTGTGATCGGTATAATTATCCACGCCGTATGGCTTGAGCGCATAGGGCGTGCGCGTGAGGATCATGGGCCAAGTCTCCAAGTCGTCCTTGGGGATATAAACGCAGGTGAAAAGGTGAACACCGTCGCGCATGGGAATCCGGTGTTCGTATTTCGTGTAATGCTCGGCCATCCAGGCGGCATTCGCATCGGAGGACTGCTCGGCGGCCGGGCAAGACCGGTGGGTGGCCAGAGACGCGATTACAAGGACGCCGGCAATTACGGAACGCGAATGGCTCATGGGGCAGTATTATCGGCAACCAAGACAGCTTGGCAACGGAGAAGCAGTGTGTTGCCTGATCTCGCGTTTACAAACTAACTCGATGCAGCCCCGTCCGAATAACGGATTAGCCCATCCATCAGACCGTCTTTTGCATGAATGGATAGTCGGTGTATCCCTCGGGTCCAGACGCGTAAAAGGTCGATTGATCCGGCTCATTGAGCGCCGCGTTTTGGCGAAAACGTTCCGGCAGATCAGGATTCGCGAGAAACGGCACCCCGAACGCAACTGCGTCGGCTTCTCGCGCCGCCAGCACCTGACTGGCGGTCGTCTGAGTGAACTGTTCGTTGGCGATGTAGCTCCCGCCAAAAGCCGCCTTCAACTGTGGTCCGATGCGCTTCTCGCCGAGCGATTCACGAGCGCAAATGAACGCAATGCGCCGTCTGCCCAGTTCACGAGCTGCATATCCGAAAGTGGCCAACGGATTGGAATCACCCATGTCGTGCGCATCGCCTCGTGGCGCCAGGTGCATCCCGACACGATCGTTTCCCCAAACCGAAATCACGGCATCCGTAACTTCCAGCATGAGACGGGCGCGATTCTCTATCGCACCCCCGTAAACATCCTCCCGATGATTGGTCTTGTCCTGGAGAAATTGATCGAGCAGATAGCCGTTTGCCCCATGAATTTCAACGCCGTCAAAACCGGCCAGTTGCGCGTTCTCCGCGCCCTTGCGGTATGCCGCGACTATGCCTGGAATCTCTTCCAACCCCAGCGCTCGCGGCGTGACGAAAGGTTTCAAAGGGCGGACCAAACTGACATGCCCCGCGGGCGCGATGGCGCTCGGGGCCACCGGCAACGCGCCATTCAGGAAAATAGGGTCCGAGATTCGTCCCACATGCCAGAGCTGCACCAGAATCCGCCCGCCCGCCCTGTGAACCGATTCGGTAACAAGCTTCCAGCCTTTGACCTGCTCGGATGACCAGATGCCCGGAGTATCAGCGTATCCGACCCCGGTGGGCGTGACCGCGGTCGCTTCGGAAATAATCAGACCGGCCGAGGCCCGCTGCACATAGTATTCGGCCATCAACACGTTGGGAATTCGTTCCGCCCCGGCGCGAGCGCGGGTCAGCGGAGCCATAAAGATGCGATTGGGAAGATCCCACGCCCCAATGCGGACAGGGTCAAATAATGATGTCATGTTCGGTTTTGCCAAATCGGTCGATTAACTGCTTCTGTTCTACACCGTCTATGGTTCGGCGATTGCCCAACTTAGATTCGGCAGCATGGATTGTCAAAACGTTGGTTTGCTCCGGTGCGCATCTCAGCAAACCAGTCGGCGGGCCAGCGCAATGGGCCGAGTAACTTGACCGACTTGTCGGCATCGTGATTCCTGTCCGCCTCCGTGCAAACGGTCCCATGGAGCGCGGACATTTCTGTCCGCCTCCGTGCGCGCGCCGGCGTGGAAAACGGACAACAATGTCCAACGCCGCCAGGATTTGATCCCAGAGAAGGCCCAAGAAATCGGCCCAAGCCTTTGTCCCGGATGGATGAGGATGGGCAAATCCGAGCGGCATTGGACAAAAATGTCCGCGCTCCATTCTTCGATGGTATGTCTGCTCGAATAACCTAAGATGCGCACGCCCCAAACTCGGCCTCAAACGCAGAGTTGCCAAAAACGCTGCGGCTGTTCAGCGGCTCTGCGTCAATGCATCCAGGACTTTGGCGGTGTCGCCGGCCAACAGCGGGGCGACGGGCAGGCGGAGGCCGGGGAAGACGCGGCTGTGCAGCACGCCTT
>JBAXTC010000350.1:0-7757 GCA_037130375.1 Verrucomicrobiota bacterium
AAGTCGATTACGTGATTGCCAAAGTGAAGGAATGGGACAAACAAATCGCCGGCTAGAAACAACGGAGTTTCGGACGCTGGAGTGGTCGAGGGGCAACCTTCACACTCCAGCGCCAAATCCCGGTACCTCTTCACTCCTCCACTCCAATACTCCCTTACCCCGTCATGTCTAAATACTCCGTCCTCGTCGTTGGCATGGGCAAGCGTGGCATGCACCACGCGACCGCCTTTAACGCCAACCCAAAATTCCAGGTCGCTGGTATCTGTGACATTGACCAGAAACGGCTTGATGACGCCGCGGTCAAGCTCGGCAACCCGCAGAAAGGTTCCGATGCCGCCGCGCTGGCCAAAGCCGTGAAGCCGGACGTCTTCTGCTTCTGCACCCTGCCCAATCTGCGCACGCCCATGATCAAGGCGGCCATCGACGGCGGAGCCAGGCTGATCGCCTTCGAAAAGCCCGTCACCCTGACTAGCGCCGAGCTCTTCACCATCCGCGACCTGCTCAAGAAAGCGGGCGCAAAAGCTGTCGTCAGCCACCAGCATCGTTACGGCAAGCACTACCAAAAGGTGAAGGAGATCATCGCCAGCGGCGTGTTGGGCCACGTCCATACCGTGTACGGCAGCGCCACCGGCTGGATGACGCACATGCTCTCCCACCTCATTGACTACACCTGCTGGTTCAACAACTACACACCGGCGAGTTGGGCAATGGCGCAGGCTGCGGGCTGCGCCAAGTTCGGTGACAATCACCCATCGCCCGACTACATCGGCGGCTTCGTGCAATTCGCCAACGGCGTGCGCGGCATTTACGAGTGCGGCGCGGGCGCCCCGGACCAGCCTGAAGTTGGCAAGTGGTGGGGTAAGAACCGCATCGGCGCGCAGGGATCGGAAGGGTTCGCCGAAGTCCTGACCAACGGAGGCTGGCGCGCGGTGACCAGGAGCGGCGGCTACCAGGCCGGCGAAGGCGTCATGAGCTATGATCTCGACATGCCGCCCTACATTCAGGAAATGGCCGATTGGCTGGACGACAGCCAGAAAGTCCACCAATGCAACTTCGACCACGCCTGCCTGGGCGCGGAAATCATGCTCGCAATGCAACGCAGCGCTGCCGATGGCGGGCAGGTCTCCTTGCCGTTGAGCACTGGCGTGGACGAACAAGCTCTGCTGAAGACCAAACTGGCTGACAAGCCAGTGATGGTCTCGTGCGAGCAAAACAAGAAGGAATTCGGGTTGGCTTAACCGCCTCGTGCAACAGCGCTTCGGGCGCAGGTTTGAACAGGAGATAACAGAGATAACGGAGTGTTGGCGAGCCAAACTCCGCCGACTTGTCCGCCAGTAATCGCCATCCTCATTTTGACAGGTCGTGGGGCATCCGTGCGCCCCCCCCCTTGGAGCGCGGACGTTCTTATCCGCTTCCCACGCCGGTGCTCGCACGGATGCGGACAAAAATGTCCGCGCTCCTTATCGCGCCTGGCGTTGGCTGCAGTTTTCAGTTTACAATTCCTCAACCTCCTGTAATTAAAGTCTCCCCAAATAATTGAACCAACCATATTTATGCCTGCACCCAATAAACCTCTCACCACATGCCCAGCCTGGAAGGCCCTGGCGGCTCACCAGAAGAAAATCAAAGACCTGCATCTTCGCCAGCTTTTCGCCGCCGACCCCAAGCGTGGCGAGCGTTTGACCGCCGAGGCCGTCGGGGTTTTCCTCGACTACTCGAAGAACTGTGTCACTGGCGAGACGCTTAGGCTGCTCGTGAAGCTGGCTGTTGAATCGGGCTTGCGCGCCCGGATCAACTCGATGTTCCGCGGCGACAATATCAACATCACCGAGAACCGCGCCGTGCTGCACGTCGCGCTGCGCGCCCCGCGTGGCGCGCGCATCGTCGTGGATGGAAAGAACGTGGTGCCCGAGGTCCACGGCGTGCTGGACAAGATGGCGAAGTTTGCCGATTGCGTCCAAAGCGGCGTGTGGAAGGGACACACGGGAAAGCGCATTCGTAACGTGGTCAACATTGGCATTGGCGGTTCGGACCTTGGCCCGGTGATGGCTTACGAGGCGCTGAAGCATTACAGTCGGCGCGACATGACGTTTCGGTTTGTGTCCAACGTGGACGGCATTGATTTCATCGAGGCGGTGCGCGACCTCGATCCTGCAGAAACGCTGTTCATTGTTTCCTCGAAGACCTTCACGACGCTCGAGACGATGACCAACGCCGGGAGCGCGCGCGACTGGCTGCTCGAGGGGTTGGGAGGCAATCCCAAAGCCGTGGCGAAACATTTCGTTGCCGTCTCGACCAATGCCGGGAAGGTCTCGGCGTTCGGGATTGATACGGCCAACATGTTCGGTTTCTGGGACTGGGTCGGCGGGCGTTACTCGATGGACTCGGCCATTGGCCTTTCGACGATGCTGGCGATTGGCCCGAAGAATTTTCGCGCCATGCTTGATGGGTTTCACCAGATGGACGAGCATTTCCGCACCGCGCCGTTCGAGAAAAACCTGCCAGTGCTCATGGCCCTGTTGTCGGTGTGGTATAACGATTTCTGCGGGGCGCAAACCGTCGCGGTCCTGCCTTACGAGCAATACTTGAAGCGATTTCCTGCCTACCTCCAACAACTGACCATGGAGAGCAATGGCAAACATGTGACGTTGGATGGGACGAAGGTCAATTACGATACCAGCCCGATCTATTGGGGCGAGCCGGGCACCAACGGCCAGCACTCATTCTATCAGCTCATCCACCAGGGCACACGGCTGATTCCCTGCGACTTCATTGCGTTCGCTCACGCGCTGACTCCACTGGGGCCGCACCATGACATCCTGCTGGCAAATATCTTTGCCCAAACCGAAGCCCTGGCTTTCGGCAAGACTGCGGAGGAGGTCCGAGCCGAGGGCATCCCCGAGTGGCTTGTGCCGCACCAGGTGTTCGAGGGCAACCGGCCATCGAACACACTTCTCGCCGATCGGCTCACCCCGGCCACACTCGGCAAACTCGTGGCCCTTTACGAGCACAGCGTCTTCACCCAGGGTGCCATCTGGAACATTGGGTCGTTCGATCAATGGGGCGTGCAGTTGGGCAAGGTGCTCGCCCAGCGCATCGTTCCCGAACTCGAAAGCAAGACGGCTCCCAAGCTCACGCACGATAGCTCCACCAATAACTTGATTCGTCGATACCGAAAAATGAAGACGCGATTGTGAGCGCGGTCGGCAATCAGTTGGCGGCTCTTAGCCAAAGGGAGAATTCATCGCGGCGCGGGGGAAGCTAACCCTCAATGTGACCCTGGCGCCTTTTCCGGGCGCGCTTTGGACCGCCAACGTTCCTCCCATCGCGTCGGCGCGACGCTGCATGTTGCCCAAACCCTGGTGGCGGCCCCGAGTTGTCAACGTCTGCGGATCAAAACCTCGGCCATCGTCTTCGACCAGAATCTCGAGGGAATTCGCCGACGCTTTGGCGTGGATTCGAACCTCGGGGGCGGCGGCGTGTTTGAGGGTGTTGGTGAGCGCCTCTTTAACCACCAGAAAGATATTGTGCCGCATCTCCGGCGGCAGGGCCATTACGGGCAGATCGTGGGGCAGGTCGAGCCGGCAGCGGGTGGTGTCACTTTCAAACAACTCGTTGGCAAAGTGGGCGATGTACTCGACCAGACTCTGCAATGAGTCGCTGCCTGGCCGCAAGGCCCAGACGATTTCTTCCAGCGCGCGCACGGTTTGATCGGCGGATTGCGAGATCTTCTGCGCGTGCGCCGCGACCAGTCGAGGGTTGTCCTTGTCGGCTTTGGCGAGGTCGCTCAACAAAGAAATGCGCGTCAGTGAAGACCCCAGATCATCGTGCAGATCTTCGGCAATGCGCGCCCGCTCGCGTTCGAGTGCGCGTTCCGCTTCGATTTGCTTGAGACGGCGGCGATGTTTTCTCCTTTCGACGATGCGGACCGCGCCTCCGACGGTTCCCAACAGCGCCACGGCCGCCAGGGCCAGGAACCACCCCGCCTGCCAGAAATGCGGCAATACGATCAAAGCGAGGCTCGCTCCGGCCTGATTCCAGGCCCCGCCGCTCTCGCAGGCGATGACGCGAAAGCGGTACTGGCCCGGAGGCACGTAGCTGTAAAAAGCCGTGCGCCGCGCCCCCGCCTCGACCCAGTCCGTATCCAAGGGATCAAGCCGATAGCGGAACCGCACCCGTTCAGGCGAAGCAAAGCTAATGCCCGTGTAGCGAAGTTCGAGGCGGTGTCTGCCGGGGGCAATACTGAGTTCGTTTTCGGCAGGTGAATTGGTTCGGCTGCGGTTCTTTCTGCCGTCGGCAACCGCCGGGGCCCGCTTCACTTCGGCTGCTACCCCATCGATCATGATTTCCTCGAGTGCCACAGCCGGGGCAGGGGCGTCCGGCATTTGCGATCTTGGGTCGGCCACGACGATGCCCTTGAGCGTTGGGAAACAGAGCCGATCCGATTTGGTTTTGAGGCCGGCGGGATAAAAACCGCCGGTGCATTCCTCAGATGGCATCCCCTCCGCCCGGCCAAAGACCTGGGGATAAATGGCGGCAATCTTGCCCGCCGCCAAATCCTCCAGCTCCCGCTTGTTGACGCAAGCAATGCCGCGATTGCTTCCGAGCCAAAGGCGGCCTTTGTGATCTTCGAGAATCTCTGAAATCGTATTGTCGGGCAGGCCTTCGCGGGTGGTGAAAGTGGCGATACGGTCGTCGCGCCACTGGCTCAACCCGCCCCCCGCAGTGCCGATCCACAGCGAGCCGTTGGCATCCAGGTAGAGTGTCCGAATCCAATCGCTCAAGAGCCGCCCGCCTTTCCCGAAGTGCGCGCGCCCGCCCGGCCGCAACCGGGACAAGCCGCCTCCTTCCGTAGCGATCCACATTGCGCCGTTGGCATCCTGCACAATGGCGGTGACAGGATGGGACTGGGAATAATTGGTCTGTCGCAGCCAGTTTCCGTTGGTCTGGCGCCAAACCTCTCCTTCACGGGTTCCAGCCCACACTCCGCCTTCCCGATCTTGGGCCAGAGAAATGACGTTTAGACCCGCGAGTGCCCCCATTTCCACTTCCCCCGAGGCCGTCTTTGGATCTTTGAACTGCCACAGCCCGTGTGCGCCACCAGCCCAGCAACTGCCATCCCGCGCCATCAGCAAGGTGATGTTTTCGGCGTGCCGCTGCGATAAAGCCGTGGCAGCCAGGCGGCTGAAGTTTCTCCCCTCCCAACGATACAGGCCGTCGCTCGGTTTCCCGACCCAAATCACGCCGGGCGCGATTTCCGCCAGGCCCTGAACCGGCCCGTATCCCAGCCCTTCATTTTGGCCAAAGACCGAGAGGCTGCTATGCCGCAGCCGGTTCAACCCGCCGCCGGTGCCTGCCCACAGATTCCCTTCGCGATCCACCAACAAGGCTTCGACCGAGTTATCTGAGAGGCCGCTGCTGGCGTTGATGACAGCAATTTTGCCTGCCTTGAATTGAAATAGTCCCTCACTCACCGACCCTGCCCAAACCGTTCCGTCCGGCTCCTCGGCCAGAGCGCTGACGTAGGGCCGGGCCAAATGCCGTGGAATCCGGTAACGACGCCATTGGTTGCCATCCCGACAGAGCACAAAGTCATCCCCTGCGCCCACCCAAATTCGCCCAGCCTTGTCCTCGAGCAGGCAGTGCGGGTCATGGAGCAATCCCTCGACCGATGCGTCTGCCAACGGCACAAACTTGCCCTCCAAAAACCGGAACACTCCCGCGCCCGTGGCCCCCAGCCATAGCACTCCGTGCCGGTCTTTGAACAGAACCGTAATCGTTTTGGCTTTGAAAGATTCAGCGGCGATGAGCGACGCCGGGCGGCCATTCTGCCAAACCGCCAACCCCGATTCCGTCCCAATCCACAGCCGTCCATCCCGGTCTTCTGCCAGGGCGGTGATGGAGTCCGAGGGCAGCCCATCCTTGAGGGTGAAAGTGGTGAACTGACCGTCCTGCCAGCGGGTCAGGCCTCCGTTGAGGGTGCCAATCCAAAGCGCGCCTTGGCTGTCCTCGAACAGCACGCGCGCCGAACCGCTGCGCAAACCCTCCCGCAACCCGAAAGAGGCAAAACGCAGACCATCAAATCGCGTTACGCCATCGTCGCTGCCGATCCAGAGGTAGCCATCGCGCGTTTGCGCCAGCGCCCGCACGGAGTTTTGCGGCAGCCCTTGCTCTCGCTGCCAGGAGCGGAATGTCAAGGCCTGCCCGCCGCCGCCAGGTCCAGCCGCCCCCGGTTCGATGCTGCCCCCCGCGACGAAGTCGCTGAACGAGGTGGCGATGGCCATGTCGCTAAACGTCCATCCTCCGCCCCCGCCGCCATGACAGAGGTGAATCTCATTGAAAGTGGCATTGGCGGCAAATGCCGTCGTCACACTCGCCGCCTGGCCGGCTTCGGTCGCCCCCTCAGCCAGACTCGGATTCAGCCAGACGGTTACCCGATCGTCCCCGCCCGCGACATATTGGACTTTGAACACAATCGTCCGCTCGTACCCGCGGCGAGGCAGTTCGTAGGGCAGATAGACGCCGGCGCGCGAGGACTCGGGGCGGGAAGAATTCAGATCGAAGTCCCCTGGAATGTTGTTGGACGGCCCTGTCTGGGCTGTGTTGAAAGCGCTGTACGCCCAGGCTTTCAGCGAGTTGCCCACCGCCAGCCGTCTAGTTTCCCCATCGTAAAGCTGGAATCCCGCGAAATACTCCTCCGTCCCCACATCGGAAAGCGGGTCCACGTGAAACTTGAAATAAAGGGTGTCGTTAGCCGAGTCATCCCGTTTCACCGCGCCGCCAAGGATATCGCTGCCAGCGCCCGTCTCATGGGCAAGTGTCGCGCCCAGATCACTCCACAAAACAATGGCGTTGGTGGGAATCGTGACCGTCGCTGCCGTCACAGCCAGCATCCACGACGCCAGCTTCGCCAGTGCCTTCATGCTCAAGACAGTAGGCCATGAGTTGCCGCTGGTAAACCAAAAATGGGGTCTTCGCGTACTCGAGTGGGTGAATTGTGGTGTTTGTCGGGCTCCGAAGCGCGCTAAAACGAGCAGGGGGGCGGGCTTTGTGCTCCATAGCACGTGCCCCCCTGCGGTCGAAGGTTCACTGGATATCCAATGTCTGGAGTTCGCTCTCTGACTTCAGAGTTCGGGGAGCATGCACTTTAGGCATCACTCAAGCGTAACCGATTTGCGGACGCATAGAAACCTGCATTTGGCCCGTCAATAGGGCCTCAAAATCGCTTTCTCAATCAAACTTCACCCACTCGAGTACGCGATGCGCCAAAGAATGAGGCACGGCTCCAACAGGGGGCGCATCTTTTTCGGACATCTTTTTCGGGCTTGCCAAACTCGCAACTCGGAATCCCCATGAGGTCGCCACGCAGATCTGCGACAAGATGCTCGCCAACATCCTCGAACGCCTGACCGACCGGCAGAAGGTTCGCATCGAGATTCCCGACAGCGTGCGCGACGAGTTGCGGGGGCACTGTCTGAAGGACCTCAGCAACGGCGGTCGCGGCATCGGCACCGGTGCCTCACTGGCTGAGAAGGATGGCGTGCCGACGATTACCCTCGGCTGAACGACATAAGACAGAAGTCGGAAACCGAAAACTCGAACCACGAAACAAGCGAAACACACGAAATGGGACCATCACACCGACCCTCTTCTCCGTTTGTTTTTTCGTGTATTTTGTGTGTTTCGTGGTTCACCTTTGAACAATGAACACCGAACTAATCTATAAAGAGGAGAGCTATAAGATCGTTGGCGCGTGC
>JBAXTC010000351.1:0-7749 GCA_037130375.1 Verrucomicrobiota bacterium
TCATTGGAACGTCAAACAGCTCGACACTCCCGGAGTGGTCGGCTGGCTTGAGCAGATCAACCAAGTTGTGCTTTAACTGACCACTGCGACAGCGTGCCGGGCGGAAGGAACTTTTCCAGGTGGATGGATCAACCAAGTTGTGCTTTAACTGACCACTGCGACCGCATTCGCGCAAGCTGCGGTGGCACAGGCTGTTTTGCCTGTGTTTGCGCGCGCCTCTGCAAGTAGCGGGTCGCTGAAAGCGAATCGATCGGCGGAAGCGACGCAAGTGCCTTATTTTGGCTACTTTGCAACATGCGAATGCTGCCGCACTTTTGTTGCATCGCCTCACCGCTCGCGGTCAAAGAACATGGTTGGATCCGTTTTAGCTAAACAGTCGGATCTTTGTGCCCGACTTCGTAAAATCGGGACTAAAATAACCATAGCATAAGCAGCCTAGACGTGTCGAGGGTTTTTTTCGGGTGTCCCGAAGGATGCCCTCAGTAAAGCCGATGTCCGTTGGCGTCAGTTCTCCTTTCCGACGCAGCTTGCTGTCGGGATCGCCCCGTCACGAGAATCACCGGCTCAGGCGAGGGTGCCGTGTTTGCTCTCTGGCAAGTTGGGGCCAGGGCGGAGGTCGCCGCCCCGCTATGCGGCTCGCTCAGCGACAGTCATAGTAAATCGTCGCACCGGTCGGGCTTCGTCTCTCATACCACCGGCCAACTGTCACTGGAGCCAGGATGATCGGAGGCGCCGGTCCTCTATAAATCCGCTGGGCCTGCTGTTGTCGATACTCGCGAAGCGTTACGCCAAGGATACGCCCCAACACGGCGGCCCTGGTGATTGTAGCGAGGAAGCTCATAACAGTTTTGCCATTTCTTGCGAGTGCTCGTCGCGGTAGTGCCCATAGGTTTGCATGAGCAACGCGCCGCCGTCCACATGTCCAATCCACCGGCTGATAGTTGGGACGTCAACGCCAACTTCAATCGCCCTGGTGACGAACCAATGCCTTAGGTCATGATGCGAGATTGCCGGTATGCCCAACCGCTTGCACACAGTCTCCAGTGGCTTGCGGATGCTCCCGATTTGGGCGATTGGGCCGTGGGCCTTCTCCGGCTTTGCCGCGTCCAGGATCTCCCGGAGCCTCTTCGACATTGGCCCCTCATAGCCCTGCTCCTTCCATTTTACCTTCGCGTAGTAGATCACGTTCCTCTCCCAGCGCACGTCCTCCCAGCGAATCTCCCGGGCCGTGCTGATCCTCGATCCAGTCTCGGCTAGCAGGTCGAACAACAGGCCGGCGTCCGGGCTGGCCGCTTTGACTGATTCGCGTATCTCCTCCATCTGCTCCCGGGTTGGCAAGACAAAGGGCTTGATCCCCACCTTCAAATTCTTGATGCCGCGCATTGGCGATATCCCGTGCAGGACTCCCCGGGCCTCAGCCAAATCAAACAACTCGCGCAACACCGTGAGCGCCCCGTTTGCCCTCGTAGGCCCGCACTTCTGCCGTTTCTTCCAGGCTTCAAGGTCGTGCTTCTTGAGCTTCCGGACCTTGGTCTGCGCGAAGCCGGGCCAGTGCTTGAGGATGTAGGCCAGCACCTCCTGCTTATACCCGCGCGTACTCTCCGTGATGGTCTGATCGGAGGCGAGATGTTCCTCCCACAGCTCTATGAGCGCTCCCATGGTCGCGCCCGTGCCCGCTCCGCTCCCGTTGCTGCGGTGCAGTGAAAGCCAGTTGGAGAGCTTCGTCCTGGCCGTCTGTAGGTTGTCCGTCCCCAGGCTCTCGCGCACGCGCCTGCCGCATAACTTGGCCTGGACGTAGTAGGTGCCCGACGGGATGTAGAGCTTGAGGTTGTCGCCTATGGTTTTCCAAACGTCTGATTTCTTCATGCCCCCTTTGTAATGGGGGGCAAATAGGGGGGCAATGATAATATAATAAATACTAGATCATGGCCGTCCTGATTGGCAGGAATGATGCCTGCATCCAATATTTCCTAAACCGTGGATCGCGGTTCAATTCCGTGCGGGAGTACCAACCTTTTGAGTCCATGACGTGGCTCGATCAACCCGTTTGGCGATTGCCAGGAACGCAGTCGCGGCTTTCGGGGCGCTGGCATTGCTGGCCGGTCTGGCTGAGCTGATTATGGCTGCTCGCCGGGACCAGCCTGCGCGGGGAGTTGGCATTGACTAATTTCAGCGCGGCCAACCCGCTGAATTGCCTGCGGCCAATATTATCGTCACCGAACCGACCGCGCTGCAGAGCGCGGCCATCGGCAAGGTTGGTAGGAATGCTTGGCCCAGGCGTCCTCCGCTCCCGAATGCGCCCAGGCCAGACCGTTCTCCCTGGTAACGACTACCGGCAGCGCAGCGGTGGTGATTTCTTGGGGCACCGTGTGGGCGAGGCGTTCGTGTCCGGGGTGGGGGTGCGCATCTCAGCAAAACCACCACCCTGGGTAATTGGAGCGCGGACATTCTTGTCCAATGCCACTAGGATTTGACCCTCCTCATCCCGGCTTGTCATTAACCACATCTGCATTATCGAAACGCATTTAAGAAAATGGTGATGTATTAGAGTTTGCTATTGTACGATTTTATACACCTGTCAGGATGGCAGGATATGTCTAGTCCTGATCTCCTGCGATCCGCTGCTCTTTGGGCGGCTCAAGAAATGGGCCACGTCCAGGTTGGCGACCGACGCCGCACGCAACGGTTGGTCACGGTCACCGCGGCTTTGGCCCAAAACCCCAACGGCAACCCTGCCCACTACCTTTCCCAATTGGAAAGATTTGCGGGCCGCCTATCGTTTGTTCGCCGAGACCGATGTCACCCATGACGCGATTGTTGCCCCGCACACTCAGCGGGTCGCCCAAGCCTGCCAAGTCCCGGGTGAGTATTTGCTCATCGAAGACACCACCACGCTGAGTTTCAACACCCATCCGGCCAGACGGATCGTCGGCTGCTATATCCAACGCTGGTTGATCGAGGAATTTCATAAGGCCCTCAAGACCGGCACGCAAGTGGAGGCCAGCCAATTGGCGACGGGCCGCGCGCTCCAAGCGCTGGGCGCGGTCCTCTCGTTGGTGGCGTTGCGTTTGCTGGAGACCAAGCTGTATGCGCGCGCTTTTCCCGACCGGCCCGTGCGGCCGGGCCAATTTGCTGCGGAATTAATCCGGCTCTTGGCGGCGAGGGTGGGCCGCCTGCACGGGGGTTGGACACAGCGCACCGTGTGGCGCGGCATCGCCTAAAACCAAAACGGCTCGATTCAAGCCCACAGACCAGCTCTTAAAGTTCCCGGACACCCTCTGATATTATGGGGACATACCCAACCAAAATACCCAGAAAAAACCCCACTTTCTTCCGTATGTACCCATAATATTCATGTCCCCATAATAGCCCAACGTTTGAACGTTGGGTGCGCGGGTTTAGATGTGCATAAGTCCCGACAGGGACGGCTGAACCCCTGCGAGATCGGTCAGTCGTCCTTTCAGGACTTATCGTGCTGCGGGCGCTGGTTCCCAACGCTTTAACGTTTGGACTATTATCGCATGTCGCTCCACGACAAATGCTTGGACCGGTTTCGCGGGTATTCTTGGGGATCAAATCCTAGGCATTGGACCGGAGGTCTGCCCCACACCTGAACAGTTACCATCAGGGAAGCGCGAAAAAATACTTAGGTTTGAAGACTTGCTCTGTTAGAATTTGATGCAACATGAAAACTATTACGAAACGTGCAGCCGTTGTGGCGACGAACGCGTCGAACCGACAGGCTGGTCAGGCTGGTGGTTTTACGCTTATCGAGCTGCTCGTGGTCATCGCCATCATCGCGATTCTTGCGGCGCTGTTGCTGCCGGCCTTGAGCAAGGCCAAGGTGAAAGCCCATGCCGTCAAGTGCCTGTCCAACCAGAAGCAACTGACCCTGGCTTGGATCATGTACGCCGACGACAACCGGGACCGGGTGGCGCCCAACGCCAGCGGGGGCCAGAGCCGGGGCGGGTGGGTGGATGGCTGGCTGGATTGGAGTCCTGGCACGACGGATAATACCAACAAGCTTTTCCTGACGAATGCCAAGATTGGAGCCTACACGAAAAACATCGGGATCTACAAATGCCCCGCCGATATTTATCAATGTTTGATTGCCAGCCGATCGTATGAGCGCGTTCGCAGTGTTTCCATGAACGCCTACATTGGAGTGATTGGCGACAGCCCGACAGCCGGCTATTACAGCTACCATAAGCTTTCCGACATCAAGCGGCCTGCACCGGTCAATTTGTGGGTGTTTGTGGATGAGCATCCCGACAGCATCAACGACGGCTGGCTGGTCAACGCCATGCCAGCGCAGTTGGGTTGGACGGATTTGCCGGCAAGTTATCACGCGGGCGCCTGCGGGATTGGTTTTGCCGACGGGCACGGTGAAATCCATATATGGAAAGACGGCTACAACCCGGGCACGAAAGCGGGCACGGTGCAACCTGTGACGAAGAACCAATACAATGGTTTCGCCTCGAACAGTAAGGTTGATACCACCTGGTTTATGGAACGAACCAGCGCGCTGGGGAATTAACCCGATGGCGTGTTTCTGACTCGCGATCTTATTTTAGAGAGCGGCGACGGCTTCGTCCACGGCCTCGCTCAGGACGGCTAGGCCTTCTCGCACGGCGTCGGCGTTAATCGTCAGGGGCGGCGCAATCTTCACGGTCTGTCCCCATGCGCCGACCGGGCCGAAGAAGAGCAGGCCCTTGTGGAAACAGCGTTCGATGACGTCGTGGGCGAGGTCAGGATTTGGCTCTTTCTTGCCCGGCTTCGTCATTTGCAGTCCGCCGACCAGTCCGCGACAGCTGTAATGGCCGATCACGCCGGCATGACGCGTTTGAATTTGTTTGAGGCCGGCTTCCACGATTTCGCCCATCCGCGCGGCGTTCGCGGTCAGATTCTCCGTCACAATCTTTTTCAAGCTGGCGATGGCGGCGGCGCAGCAGACGGGATTGCCGGTGTGCGTGCTGGTCATCGAGCCGGGCGGAAATTGGTTCATGATCTCAGCACGGCCAATGACGGCGGATAGCGGCAGCGAACTGCTGATGCCTTTGCCGCAGCAAATCACGTCCGGGACGACGTCGTAATGCTCGAAAGCCCAGAACTTGCCGCTGCGGCCAAACCCGGCCTGGACTTCGTCGAAAATCAGCAACGCGTCCTGCGCCTGACACCATTTTGCGAGCTGATGGATGTATTGGACCGGCGCGAAGTCTGGCCCCACACCTTGGAAGGTCTCGAATAGAACACCTGCGACATTTTCCGGCTGCAGCCCTTTCTTCTCGAGGGTGGCGAGGAAAAGGTCAAAGCTGGTGTCTTCGGTCCAGTAGCCGTCCGGGAATGGCACCTGCACAATCGCGGGGTCTTCGTTGACGATCCAGCCTTTCTGTCCGGGAATCCCGCCAGCTTGCTGGGCGCCGAGGGTGCGCCCGTGGAAACCGCGCTCAGCGCCGACGATGGCAATCTTTTTTGTGCCACCTTTGCGGATGCCATGAGAGCGGGCCAGTTTGATGGCGCACTCGGTCGCTTCCGAGCCGGTGGTGAGCAGGAAGGCTTTGTCGAGGCCCTTGGGGGCGAGGTTGACGAGTTGCTCGACCAGTGCGGCGCGTTCCTCGCTGGGGAAAACGTAATTGTGCAGCAGGCCGCTATTGACCTGGTCGATGATGGCCTGGCGCACTTCGGGGGCCCCATGCCCTGCGTTGGTCACCAGGACGCCGCTGCTCCAATCCAACCACCGATTGCCGTATTTGTCATAGACCGACACATCCTCGGCGCGGTCCCATACCAGCGGGGGCTGGCCGCGCATGGACTGGGGCTCGAATCGGCGCAGCTTCTCGATCGTCGGCACCGAGTCCGGATGCGGCAGGGGCGTAACGATGCGCCGGTATTTGGTTTCGACCCGCGGCACAGTGCGGGGGATAATGCTGAATTCATTGCCCATGATTCAGACGGTTATTCCCAAATCTGATTGTAGAAGTCCACGATGTCGCCTTTGGTCTTGGACTCTTTGAACTTAATAGCGGAGCGGGGATGCTCGTTGAGGAAGCCGGTGAGCATGTACGGCAGGTCAAAGCCCCACAGCAATTTCGCGCGCAGCGGTTCGATCGTGTCTTGAACGCAGCGCAGGATCGGCAGCAGGTTGTATTTCGGGTTGTGGAGGAAACCGATGAGCAATTCCATCGGGCAGTTGCCGGCGCCGCGGCCCAAACCGGCCATGGTGGCATCGAGCATGTTTGCCCCCAGGACAATGCCTTCGATGGTGTTGGCGAACGCCAACTGCAAATTATTGTGGGCGTGCATGCCCACCTCCTTGCCGGCGGCTTTGCAATACTGCAGATACTTGCGGACCAGATGCTGGACCTTTTCGCTGTAAAGCACGCCGAAGCTGTCCACGACATAAATGGCCTTGGTTTCTGAACGAGCCAGCAGCTCGAGTCCCTCGTTCAATTCATACTCTGGCACGGTGGATACGGCCATGAGGTTAACCGTGGTCTCGTAGCCTTTATCGTGGGCGTCCTTGACCAACTCGAGGGCACTGGGGATTTGGCTGATGTAGGTGGCGACGCGAACCATATCAATCACGCTTTGATTCTTGGGCAGAATATCTTCGTGATAATCCGTGCGCTCCGCATCGGCCATGACGGTGAGTTTGAGGGAAGTTGGGTTGTCGCCGACGATGCGCCGCATATCTTCCTCGCGGCAATACTTCCAGTCGCCATGTTCGCCGGGCACGATGATTTTTTGGGAGGCCTTGTAGCCCAGCTCCATATAATCAATCCCCGCATCGACGCACGCGGTATAGACCGTTTTGACGATCTGGTCGTCGAATTTGTGGTTGTTCATCAGGCCGCCGTCCCGGATGGTGCAATCCAGGACTTTAATTTCCGGGCGATAAGAGACCCATCGTCCGGCGGGCGTTTCTCTTGGCTTGGCAGTTTTGGCGGTCTCAATCTTGGCACTCATAAGGTGTGTGTTCTCGAAACGAGTCTTAGTTTTGATTTCCCAGAACGCCCATTTGGGCAGATTCAGGCACTCAAGATAGCGACAGGCTTGGCTGGCTCAAGCTAAAGATTTTGAATTCCAACATTGCAACATTGCTTATGGCTGATTCACAAATGCGACAATGCCTTGCAATACCGGACGGTTACGAGGGAGCGCGCACGGGATGCACCTTTCCCCTGGAACGTTGAGTGGCACGTGAATTGCTATCAACTGAGCGAAATAAACTTATGGCTGCGAAAATGATAGTAATGAAGCTGTTGCAGGAGATTCGGGGTTTCGCCGAAATCACCGACCGTCGTCCACCGCCCCGCTCTCCCGGCCTGTTCCTCATGCAGCTTCGCTCGCACACGCCGCATACGCCCTTGCCCAGCCGCAAACGGAGCATTGCCGTTGAAATGCAGAACCTCCCGGAGCTTCCGACCTCCGTGAGAATCGTTCACTTCAGCCAAAGTCCCACCTCAGCAGCCCGGCTTGCGGCCCATTAGAAGGCTGAACCCAGAGCAAGCGTGCGCCCAGAGAATCGTCCTCCCCACCCTCGAAATCCGAATCCAGCATCCCCAGCTACTGACCTGAATTGAGACAGTGTCTTGTGCCAGTGTGGCATTCCCAGACTTTGTCGTCTCTAATCTCAGAACACGGCAGCCGCCGGATTTCAACCTGAACCAATTTGAACACCTTGTGCAGTTTGCTGCCTGGAAAGATGGTTTCCGTGGCATTGAGTTCTTCGGCCATCTTGGCCGCCAC
>JBAXTC010000352.1:0-7732 GCA_037130375.1 Verrucomicrobiota bacterium
GCCACCTACACCCTCGGCAGCAGCGCCACGCTGACCGCCAGCGGCACAGGCACGGTGGGTGGAACTTCTGCCGCTGCCATCAAGGGTGGGGCCACCGGCAGAATCAGCTTGGGGTCACGGCCGATCACTTTGACCTACGATGGTTCTCATCCGGCGCTCTATATTTCGCAGGGCACGTTGGTGCTCAACGGCAATGCGTTTACCGTCAACAGCGCCTTGCCCTTGCCGGTCGGCACCTACCCAATCGTCCAGCAAGCCAGCGGAAATATTACCAATAGCGGAACCCTTACCGTTTCCGGAACAGCCATCGACTCCAACGCCGTCGCTTCCATCCAAGTCAGCGGCGGTAATGTGAACCTGGTCATTCTCGTCCGTCCATCGTATCTGACGATTGCCTCCGTCAATGGTGGAATCAATCCCACCGCTGGCGTCGGTTTCAACGTCGTGGTGCAGGTGTTGGTCGGCAACGCGGTGCCGACCAATGTGGTGGCGAACACCGCCGTGACTCTCAGCCGCACGACGGGCACCGGGACTTTGGGTGGAACGCTCACCGGCACCATCCTTGCCGGGAGCAATTCAGCGACCTTCAGCGGAGTTACCTATAACAAAGCGGAGAGCGGCGTGGTCCTGACCGCCACGCGCACCAGCGGCGATACCCTGTCCGCCGGAACCAGTGCCGCCTTCACGGTCAATTCGGGCGCGGCGGCCAGGATGGCGCTGACTTCCGGCAACAACCAGAGTGGCAGGGTGGCGTCGCCCTTGGCGAGTCCATTCGTGGTTACAGTGACCGATGCCAGCACCAATCCAGTCAGCGGGACCAGTGTGGCGTTTGCGATCGGTACGGTGCCCGGCGGCGCGACGGGCCAATCGCTAAGCTCCGCCAGCGCGACAACGGACGCCAACGGCCAGGCTTCGAGCATTCTGACTTTGGGGAATGTAGTTGGGACTTACACTGTGACGGCGACCTCGGGCGCGCTGGTTGGCAGCCCGGTGGCTTTCACCGCCATCGCCACCACTAACTCGGGCGCCTACACGGCGGTTACCGTGGCCACCTACGAATACCAAATCTGTTTCAAATGCCATTCCGGATACGCCTGGCTGCCGGGAAGTCCGCCCAACGGCCTTTCGCCAAACGGCAGTGCCCTCACGCCGGTTGAGACCGACCAAGCCCAGGAATTCAGCCCGATGAACATGTCGGGGCATCCGGTCGTAACCGGACTGGACAACTACCCGAACTCCATCGTCATCAGCGCGAAGAAGGGACTGCTGGCGGCAGCCATGAAAGCGCCATGGAACGTCAACGTCGGCCAGCAGACCATGTCATGCACCGATTGCCACAACACCGACGCGGCGACACCGGCTGCGCAGGGACCCCACGGGTCGGCGGCGCAGTTCATCCTGCGCGGCCCCAACGGCAACAACTGGCCTAACGTGCAAAACTCCGCTTTCAGCACGAGTTGGTGCGCCAACTGCCACAATAACTCTTCCACCACCTACCACGGCGGCAACCATAACGGAAACCGCTGCTACGAGTGCCACATTGTCGTTCCACACGGCGGCAAGATCTCACGTTTGCTCGGCGCCAACGGTGGCGGCCTGCCCGCTCGCTATGCATACAACAACACGACCAGCACCATGCGCATGACGGGCGTCACCAAAAGCACCGCCACCGGCTATACTCAGAGCACCTGTGGGGGATGTGGCGAACACAGCGGCGGCACTGAGAAATGGTAAGCCACTCCATGCCCGGTCGCTATAAACTCGATGAATCTGCCGCACCTAAACTACCGCAAAGATATGTCGGTCAAACCGGTTCTCCGGGAGGAAGGTCGGATGCTGTTCCCCATCAACCTTGAACCAGGTGCTGTCATGAAAATGATTCGGCGAAAGCTGTGCGGCGTGAAACAGTTCTTGCGTTCGCCATCGGTCATTATCGGGGAGATTGCCGCGGTCGCCCTCGCCGGCGCACTCGGGGCCAGCCTGCCACAAGCAGGCAGTGCCTCCGCCGAGAGCCTCCCGCGCCTGCCTGAAAACGGCCCGCTATTGGCCGCGCTCGTGAAGGTCTTCGCCCTCGACCATGTGTTTTACAGCGCCTGGTTTCTCATGGTGACCGCGTTCCTTTCCGCTTCGCTCGGGGTAATCGTTTTCGAGCAAGTCAAGCGCCTCAGGCTCCAGTGGTCGCAGCGCCTCAGCGAGGTTCATTTCAGGAACGCTCCTCTCCACACCGAATTTGAACGCGACCCTGCTGGCAGGCCGGCTTCAACCCGGTGCGCCGCTCCCCGCCCAACACTTCAAATCTGGACCGAGCGCCGCATCGGCTTGCTCGGCTCACCCATCTTCCACATCGGCCTCTTGCTCATTATCCTGGCCGGCTCGTTCCGCGCCTTGTTTGGCACCGAAGCCGCCGTGGACCTCATCGAAGGTGAGACACTGCCTGCCACTCCCTCCGCATGGGCCGGCCAGTGGCCTGGTGCTCTCGGCCGCGCCTTCCGGCTCGATTGGCCCGTGACCCTCGATACTGTCAAGTCTGCCCGCTATCAGGATGGCGATTTGCGCGAACTCAAGGTGAGGTTGTTGCTTCAGCGCAACCAGGGACCCCAACCGGCCGAGCTCGCGGTGAACCACGACCTCAAAACCGGCGCGGGCAGAATCTTTCTGGGCTCCGACTTCGGCCCCGCCGCGCTGGTGGAATGGCAGAGCACAGACGCCGCCCCAAAACGCGAAGCTGCACTGCTGACGAAAAAGTCCGGAGATGCTTATGAAGGCACATCTTTGGGGCCAAATGGCTTGCAGGCTCACTTGCGTGCGCAAGTCGGAGCGGACGGCGCGCATCCGGCACATGTCGAGGTTCGCGTGATGCGGGACGGTGCGCTGCTGTTCACGGGCGACGCCCGTCCCGGGCAGACCGCGTCCCTGCGCACCGGCGAGAAGTTGGTGCTCCTCGGCACACCGTTCTGGGTGCGGTTGCGCGGCAGCCGCGATCCGGCGCTCGGGCTTGCATATCTCGGTTTCGGACTCGTTATGGCAGGGGTGGTGCTCATCTTTGCCGTAGTGAAGGTGGACGCCTGTGTCCTTGTGACACCAATGGGCGAACGAGAGCGGGTCTTTGTCGCTCTCAAACCGCAGCGATTCGCCCCATTGTTCCAAGAGCGTTTCGAGCAACTCGTGCGCGAGTGCGCTGCCGGCCTCCTGCCGGCAGCACCAAGTGCAAATCCTGCCGGCAAGACTCCGCGAGCGCGCTGGTTTGGCACTCCGACTTCGCAGTCGGCTTCGGTGCTGCTCCTTCTGCTCACTCTCGGCTTGACCACCGGTTGTGGAAGGTCTGCTATGGATCAAGCGCGCCAGTTGGTCGAACATTACAACCAGATCGTTTCCGAAGCCTACCGCCGTGGCGACGTGAAGCTGATTGACCCGGTCGTCGGCCCCAATGAAGGCAAGAAACTCACCGGACTGATCGGCGTCCGGTTGGACATGGGCCTCACGCTTGACTCACATCTCCTCTCGCTCGAAGTCACCGGCGTCGAGAAATCAAAGGGCGAACTGCGCATCACCACAAAGGAGAGTTGGCGCTATCGCGACCGCAAAATCGGCACCGGCGAGCAAGTCGGCGAGGAATCGCTCGACTCCTACGAGATGCGTTACGTTTTTAAGAAGATCGGCCAATTGTGGCTGGTGGATGAGATACTTTTTACCGCGCCACCGCAGGTTGGCCGCAAGCAAATGCCCTGGCTCGCGAGCCGCGACCCATTGCAGGGCATCGTCGAGAACAAAGAGAAAAAGGAGGTTGACCCACCATGAGCCCATTCGCCTGGGAAGCTGTCTTTCATTGGAGCGCCGTGGCGCTATATATTGCCGGTGCCGTAGGCTTCGCCTACGCGCTCATCTTCGCCCACCCGGAAAAGATTCGGATGGCTCAGTGGATTACGGCCGCTGGTTTGCTGCCTCATACAGCCGGGCTGGGCTTGCGCTACATTCATGTCGGACATGGCCCCTACATGCTTAAGTACGAGGTGCTGTCCTCGAATGCCTGGATCGCCATCGTGATGCTCCTGCTCTTCGTGTGGCGCAAGCCAAACTGGGCTGCACTGGCGCTCGTCGCCCTTCCGGCTTCCATCCTGATGATGGGCTTCGGTCTCTTCACCAATCCGGAGGCGCGCAGTCTGCCCCCGACGCTCCGCTCGATGTGGCTTGTGTTCCATGTTCTGTTCAACAAGCTGGCCGTCGGCGCATTCATCCTCTCTGCCGCGTCCAGCGTCATTCTGTTGCGAAAACTCAGGGGCGCTTCGAGCAAGTTCCTTGACCGACTGCCTGCCCCTGAGGTTCTCGAGGCGCGCACGATCCGCTTCGTTGGCTTCGGTTTCATTTTCTGGACCACCACCATCGGCGCGGGTGCCATCTGGGCCAACCAATCGTGGGGTCGCTACTGGGGTTGGGACCCCATTGAATCCTGGTCTCTGGTCACCTGGCTGGCCTACGCGGTTCTGCTTCATGCCCGAATCTTCTTCAAACTCAAAGCGCCTGCCACGGCGTGGGGCGCGCTGGCTTGCTTCAGCCTGTCCGTGTTGACGGTCTTGATCTTCCCTTTCGTTTTTCCGTCCATGCATTCCGCCTACTTCCAATGAGAACACACCGCCCTGAAATCCTCCTGGTCACGCCGCCTTACCACTCCGGTGTGGTGGAATCGGCCGGCTCGTGGCTGCCACTCAGCCTGCTTTACGTCGGCGGCGCGCTCCAGAAAGCGGGCTACGGCGTCGCCCTGTACGACGCAATGACGAAATTCCACACGCTGGACCAGGTGCGCGAGACGCTGCGCCGCGAGCAACCTAATGCCGTCATGGTCACATGTATCACTGCCACCGTGTTGGACGGCATGGAGGTTTGTCGCCTGGCGAAAGAGGAAATCCCCGGCGTGCTCACTGTCCTGGGAAATTCGCATCCCACCTTCATGTATGACGAAATCCTCCGCGAGCACCCGGAAGTGGACGTGGTCGTCCGTGGCGAGGGCGAGGAAACGGTGGTCGAGTTGATGGCGGCCTGGAACGCGAGGGCGGACTTGGGCAAGGTCCGCGGCATCGCCTTCAGACAAGGAGACAAGGTGCTGACGACCTCGTGCCGCCCGTTCATCCAGAATCTTGACGCACTTGAGCCCGCCTGGAACTTGGCGCCGTGGAAAGAGTACAGTTACCGCGTTAAACCCGGCTCCACACTGGCAATCGTCTCCTCCTCGAGGGGGTGCAAGCAACATTGCTCCTTCTGCTCGCAACGGCTCTTTTGGAAGGAATCCTGGCGGGCGGTGTCGGCGGAACGATTCGTGGACCAAATCCAGATGCTGCGAGATCGCTACGGCGTTGACGTCGCCATGATCGCTGACGAGATTCCTTCCCTCGACGCCACACGCTGGACCAAGATCCTCGATCAGCTCATCGAGCGCGACCTCGGGGTTAGCTTGCTGCTCGAGACGCGCGTGGACGACATCGTCCGCGACGCCGAACTGATGCCCCGTTATCGGCGCGCCGGCATCGAACACATTTACGTCGGCGTGGAGTCCGTCAACCAGGCAACCCTCGACTTGTTCAAGAAAGACGCCAAGGTCGAGCAAGGCAAGCGCGCCATCCAACTGATCAACGACCACGACATGATTTCCGAAACGTCCTTCGTCATGGGCATGCCGAACGAAACCCCCGCCGAGATGGAGCGCACCATCGAATTGGCGAAGTTTTACGACCCGGACATGGCGTTCTTCCTCGCCATTACACCCTGGCCCTACGCCGACCTATACAAGGATGTGAAAGATCACATCGCGACACGGGATTACCGCAAATACAACTTGGTCGAACCGGTCATCAAGCCCGTGGCCATGACGCTCGACGAAGTGCGTGCCCAGCTTTTCCGTGGTTTCCGTGAGTTCTACATCAACAAGATGAAACAGGTGCCGACGATGCCTGCCTGGAAACAGGAATTCATGAAGTCGCTCATGAAACTGCTCATGGAACATTCATATCTGAAGGACCAGATGGTGGGCTTGGGCCATCCGGCTGAAATGGCGGATCCCGCTGTAATCCTCTCCTCCGAGAGCCGCTGCCCGGTCCAGCGGGTCAAGAATCTGTTTAAACGTAAACCTAAACCCGTCCCCATCGAGGTTTTATCATGAAAAGAATCTGTCTTGCTCTTTCTTGTTTCGCGGTCGTTCACAGCGCGCCCGCCTACGCCGCAGCCCCGGTTGCAACATCTTTGGGCCAGTACGCCAAGGCATTGCAGGCGCCGGCGCGGGTCGCTGTGGATCCTGCAGGCTCCGTGTATGTCACAGACCCGCAGCGTGGGCAGGTGGTCGTGTTCGACGCGTTTGGACGGCTGGTCTCCACGCACACTGGCTTTGCCAGACCGTTGGGCATTGCCGTGGATGCGCAAGGGACGATCTACGTCGCCGAAGAAAAGACTGGCAGCGTCAGCGTATTGGATGCCCAGTGGCACCTGTTGTACCAACTCGGCGCCGGGGCAGGGGAGTTCCTGCTCCCCAATCATATCGCCTTGGCCCCGGGGACAGCCAGCCACACGGTCTATGTGTCCGACAGCCGCGCCAATGAGGTTCGAGTCTATCTCGGCAACTCGCGCCACAGCCAATTCGGCGCCTATGGGACTGGACCTGGCCAATTCAATTTCCCAACGGGTGTCTGTGTCAGTCCGGCCGGGGAGGTTTTCGTCGTGGACCAGAACAACGATCGTGTCCAGGTGTTCGACAGCGCGGGTAAGTTCCTCCGCGCATTCAATCTTGGCACAACCCAACCTTCCGGCCGCTCCCAAGCGGCCCTGCTCGACAACGCCGGCCGGCTCTATGTCGCCGACACCTTCCAGGGAACCGTCAAAGTCCTGGATGCACTTTCGGGCGATCTGCTCTCGACTGTCGGAGCTTTCGGCCAGGGCCCAGGTCATCTCAATGCTCCAGCCGGTATCGCCCTCGACACTTTCGGCCGGCTCTATATCGCTTCCGCCAACAATGCCCGCCTCGAACTTTACGGACTCGATTCGTTCCTGCATCTGCGCGCCAGTCCTGCCACCGACACCATCGCCTCTGGCGCCAGTCTGATGCTAAGCGCGATCCTGGGCGGAAGTGGTCCGTTTGCCTTCGAGTGGCAGAAGGACGGTCAATCCCTCGCAAACGCCACAAATGCCACCCTCTGGATCTCCACCGTGAGCACCGCAGATGCCGGTGCCTACTCCGTGGTTGTGAAAGGACCAGCCGCAACGGTCAATAGCAGCATCGCCTGGGTCACCGTTATCGACCCTCCCGCCATTTTGGCCGGCCCGCAAAGCGCGACTGTCCTGCGCGGGACAGATGTTTCATTGGAGGCCATTGCCGCTGGCACGGCCCTGAACTACCAATGGCGCTTAAATGGCTTGGATATTCCTGACGCAACTCAAAGCACCCTGACCTTGCCTGACGTCCAGGTCAGCCAGGCCGGGGCCTATTCTATCTCGGTGTCCAACGCCGTCGGCGTCACAGTCAGCTCACCCGCATTCATTACGGTCCTTACGCCACCCACGGTGGTCGAAATCTTGTCCTCCACCATTCAGACCGACCAACTCTTTCACATCACCGTCAACGTTGATCCGGGCTTTACGTATGCGCTGGAGACCTCAACGAACCTGGTGGAATGGTGGTCAGTTACCAATTTCGTTAACGATGCCGGGTTGCTTGACATTTCCGACCTGACCTCCGCAAACGACTGGTGCC
>JBAXTC010000353.1:0-7720 GCA_037130375.1 Verrucomicrobiota bacterium
TAGGAGCCGAGCAAACCTGCCGCCTGCTGTCCGTTCGTGGTCAGGTAGCCGACTGTAACCCCGACAAAGTCGGGGAAAGGATTTGCTGAACACTGGTCCAAGCTGTTTGTGCCACTTGTGGCGGTGCGTATGCTGTGACGGCCAAAGAAGATGATTTCTTTAAGAACTGTGCCATCATCCACCGCTTTAATCGTCTGGGCCAGCACAGGACTCTCGATGGCGACGGCGAGCAAAAGGCCCGTCAGAACGATTTTAAGGGAACTTCCGGCAACTGCTTTTCGGCGTTTGGTTGATAGTTTGGGCTCGGTATTTGGAGTGATCGGATTCATAGTGGGACTACTTTTGTTTGTGTTAGTATCAATGCTTCTGCGTACCCGACTGAAGTTTCTCGGACGAATAGAGGGCCACCAACCGGGAGATGAGCACCGCCACATAATGCGTGCCGGTGATGGCTTCCATCGCCGCCAGCATCCGCGCCACGTGAGACACCGGGGTGATGTCGCCGTAGCCGACGGTGCAGAGCGTGATAAAGCTGAAGTTCACGTTTATTGCTCGGCAGCCAAGAACTTCGTAACCCGGTTGGCGGCGTTGGATCTGATGTTGAAGTAATAAAACGGATAATCGAACTCATGGTATATGCCATGCCTACCGATGGTGCCTTCATCGGCAGAACTACAAATCAACACCCCGTTGCTTATGTCAATCCTGGCATCGGCGTACTGCGGTACTCGGACATATACCCCGTTGGTATTCGGCATGAATGACCCGAAGCCTTGGTTCGTGGTCGCCAAGGTCTCGGCTCTCGTCCAGGTGAGTGGATTTATGACCATACCCACCATCCCAAATAAGATGGGATTGGCTCCCGGAAGAACATCGGGGGCTTGTGTGTTATACGAAATGATCACCCCCGTGTCGTCGGCACTTTCGGCACATTTCAATTGCGGATTGGCCGCGAGATACTCAGCCGTAACTGGAAAGCCGATCACGTATGCCGCAATCATTCTGGAATACACGTCTGGATGGTCTTTCATGTAGTCGGCCAACAGGTTGCTCAGGACATTGGCGCCTTGTGAATGTCCGGCTAAAATAAACGGACGGCCATGATTGTAGTGTTGGATATAGTAGTCAAAGGCCGCAATGGCATCCAGTGTGGGTATGCCTGCTTCAATGGAGAGACTGTTGCTCGTCAAGTTCGCTTGTCGGTAGAAGGGCGCATAAACATTACCGATGGTTTCAAAGGCGGTCGCTTGGCTCGCAAACGCGACAGGCGCCTCGGCCAGCATGGAAGGATTGTCAATAGCGCAAACCTCCGGATTTGGGTTCGTACTCGTCCAAGACGTCGGATAGAGGTAAAAGATGTCCACCGGCAGCATGTTGTTCGTCGGCACCGTCAACCAATGGTTAGTTTTTGAGTAATCAGTAGCTTTTGGTGTAGGATTTGAGCTATCGCTTTCGCAGGCGCGGTAGAACTTCGCACCGTTCGTAGCAGATACCGCGTAGGGGCTGGTATCCGTAAGGTCGCTCCACGGTCCGAGGACGGTGTCTGCGGATTGCAATTCACCGAGGAAGTTGATGGCCACTCCGGTCCCGATGCGATCAATGGCCACATTATGACCCAGCGGCCCTCCGTAACCGGCGATCTTCTCTTGCATCCTGAAGGTCAAGGTCTTGACCAGCTCCACGTTGTATGTATGCGACGTTGTATCGGTGAGCTCCATATTACCGAATACCCGCCCGGTGCCGACACCATACCCAATTGACTTCCACGCGGGCGAGTTGGTCTCGACCACGGGATCAACACTGGTCGTTAAGATGGAAATGCTGTTGTCGCTGTTGCGAAGGATCTCCCAGGTGCGGAACTGGCGAGGGAAGTCCCGCAGCGAGGGGGTTTCAACCTCCCAGAAGCCGTTTTCCGGATGGTTCGTGTCAGGTGACGGCTGCGGTGTCACCACATTGACATGGCGATGCCCGGCCATAACCAGCAGGAGATTCGGATAGTTGTGAAGGGTGGCGATCAAGTTCGTTTCGACGGAAGAGAACGTTTCGTTTGTGGGATTGTAGTAGAATGCCGAGATGTTGGTGGTATCGAAGAGATCCGCTTGCGGCCAGATGGGGACGTGGCACGCAAGGATCATGAGTTGGTCTGCATCCTGTCCCATTTGAAGTTCGTTGGTGAGCCAGCTATAGCGCGCCGCGTCAATCCAGCCGCCGCCATAAAACGTCGGGACTTGGTTCGTTGTGTTCGATTTGCAGGTATCGTCGAGCACAATCATCTTGATCGGCATGTTCGGCAGCGGTAGGAACGTGTAGCAGGCCGCCAGGCTTCCCGTTTGGGCCCGGTTGAATCCGTGCCCCTGCGGGAACGATGTGGTATTAAAGAATTCGTTCACGTAGTTCGTGGGCGAAGAGTTATCCGTCGTGAGGGTGTGGCGGCGCGCATCGGCGGCAACGGTCGGGGGCGTATCGAAAAGGTTCGTCGGCCCCCATTTGATCACGGTACCGAAGGGGGTGGTTCCATCAATAGTGCCCACATACATGCCGACCCCCTCTGAGGCGCTCGGGGCCAACGGGTTGGTGGACATGTTGAGGATGTTGCTGCCGACCAAGGCTTGCTGGATTTTCGGGGTCGGTAAGCCGATCCCCATCCAGTACTGATCGTGGTTGCCAATGGCATTATACCAAGGGATGGAGTGATCGAGCCCGGCGGCCTGAAAGGGCATCTGATAATCGATGGTTTCGGCTCCGGCGTTGGTGCCGGAACTGGGCGTAATATACTGCCCGTCCATAACATCAATAAACCAGCGTAGTTCGTTATACTGGGAGCTGTTGCAATCATCGCCGAGAGATATGCCGAAATCGAAAGGGGTCAGCCGGTGCAACGAACTGATAGTCCTGACGGCGGCATCGAGGTGGTAGGTCGTGTCGAACATGACCGGCGAATAAGAGTTCGGATTAAGCCCGCCCGGACCCGGTTCACCAAAATCCGCGCTCCAACCCATGTAGGGTACCTGGGCCGGGGATTCTTTGTCGGTGATATGAATGTCGCTCATGGAGAAGAAAGACAACAGCCGCGCCTGATTGGTTGCTCCTGGGTAGCCGGAGGATGTCAGGAAGTTCCGGCCCTGGTTCGTGCCGGCATCCCACTGCCACCAACTGTAGCCATAGATATCGTAGGCGGCGACGTCCGCCGGGTAAATAAACGGCGTGTAGCGCGCTACGGCGACCGGCGTGATCGTCCGCTGGCGTGTCCCCAGCGCGGCTCCACTTCCGGAAACCGGAAGCCAGAGCAGTACCGACATTGTAATGATTGGGACAATCCTTCGTTGCATAATTTGCATATCTGCCCCTTCCTTACGCCTTTCCGGGCAGATTGCAACTTCTATTCACAAAAGCGTTTTAGGTGGCTTCAAGATCATCATGCATTCCGTGGTGTTTGACGAAGAGTCCGTTCAACTCACCCGGCAGTCTCAGCCGGATGGCTCCCTGATCTCCTGACGCCTACTTCCACCAGCCCTTCTTCCGCTTGGCGGGGAAGAGTTGGAACTCGCCCCAGCGGCCCGGAGGGAAGACCATGTCCGGGTCCCATTTCCGGAGCCGCTTGTCGCCCCGCGCCGGGATCGACGCGCAGGCGATGAGCCTGAGTTCGCGGGCGAGTTTCTCGCGCAGAGCCCGCCGTCTTCCGAAGCTCATGAAGACGGCGCCTGAAAGTGCCAGAACGAAGAAGGCAGCTATCCCAATGGGGAGCCCGCGAATCATGCTCCCCGACATTATCCACACCCAAACCGCGGCGCTGAACCAGCACATCAGCGGCGTTGCCAGGCTCAGGATGGCCGTGAGACCCACCGCTGTGATTTGCGCCTGGCCGCCCTCACGATGGAGGACCGACGCAAACAGCCCGACCGCGACGCAGAATAATAACCCATTGCCGAGAAACGTCTGTGCGCAAAGGAATTGCGTCGTCGAAACGCCCCCTGCCAGAAAAGGGATCGCGAAGAACGGCAAGCCGCCGAGCAACGCGTAGGCCGCGAGCAGCCCCGCCCCCAGCAGTTTGTTCGCGAAGATCTCCAGCGGCCGCAGCCCGGTCAGCACCAGGAGTCCGAGGTTCCATGGCATCTGCCTCCCGCGCTCCACGCCGCGATCATCCATTGGAAGTGGGCCTTGCGCCGAAGCAAGGCGACCCGCAGCTCCCGTTCGACCATTGGCGGCAACATGGCGGGAGTATAACGAGGGGCTGCCGGAAACCAAAGAAGTTACAATGGTTGCATGAGGGCCTGACCATCGAATATGGAGCGGTGGGAGGGCTGGCCACAGGTCGTATTACCGAGGCAGTGTCCGATTTTGGTAACAGGGGATCACGGCAAAGACAGCCACAATGGTGAGAACGCTTGCTTGATGAGGAAGCGGGCTGCTGAGGGCGAGAGAGACCACACGTAGTTTAGCTCGGTGGCGTGATGAGGCGGCAAGTGGTAGTGAAACCGGATGCTTCAGAAGAAACTAGGGCGGCGCATCGCCGAACTTCGCCGGGCTGGGAAGCTCACGCAAGAGCAATTGGCGGAGGCGCTCGGCTGCTCAGTCGATTTTATCAGCTTGGTGGAGCGCGGGGTGAACGCGCCATCTGTTGCTGGTCTCGCGGACTTTGCCAAAGTGCTTAAGGTCGAAGTGCGGGATCTGTTCACGTTTGATGTGGGGAAGCGACCAGCTAACGGAGGGAAACGGCGATGAGTAGCAAATATTTCGAGAGGTTGAATGCAACCCTGGATGGCGTTGTTGCCAAGTTGACCGGGAAGGGCATCGAGCCTCGCCACCTAGCTTTCGGGGGAGAGGGTGAGAAGCCGTCGCAGAAGCCGAGGGTGCCCACCGACGCACGTTCCGAGTTTCTGGCGAATCGAGCGATGGGTGACTGGGCCGAGAGGATGTTGACCGCCGCGCTAGTTGCTGCCCTGCCAGAGTGGAAGGTGGCGCATACGGCAACACGGACCGCATCGCGGCAGGGCACCCGGAGTTTAAGGCGCGCTATCTCGCTGGTATGGAAGAAACGCGGGTATTTGGGAAGCGCCCTGACTTGCTCCTGTTTGCAGCGGGCTTTGCAGCAATCGCCAGCGGCTCCGGCTACTCGATTGAAACGCCCGCAAAGAGCCAAGAGAAATCGACAATAATGATTCCGATCACGCAAGGTTTACAGGTGGGAAAGGCGACGGGCTTGCCAACTTTCGCTGCTGAGCACCGCACCACGGAACTTGGCCGGCACGACGCTTATGTGGTCCCGTGCGGTGGCGGATTTGTGCTGGAACCGAGCAAAGTGCAACAGGTCCTGCTCGCGCACTGATGCCTGTGAACTGCCTAAACGGCTGAGCGCGACGGCACGTCGAGGTAGCGAGCGACCAGAGCGTCGACCTGCTGATTACGCTCCCCTGCTGGCAATATCTGCAAATCCGCTAAGTGTTTGGTGAGTTTGTCGGCTTCGGTGGCGTGCCAAGTGGGTAGCTTCGGACAGGGCAATGCTTCAACGTCCTTCGGCTCCAGTTTGTTGAGGCCGTCACCATAAAAACGGTTCACCTGAGCAAATGCGTCGCTGCCCCATGAGCTGTTTAGGTAGAGGGTGACGAGAGGAGCGAGATTTTTGTGCCCCGCTTTCGGGTAGAGGCCGTGAAAACAGGTCAGGTTCTTTGCACCCGACGTATTTAGAATGAATTTTACGGTTTCCCGGGAAAACACCGCGACCCAGATGTCAGCCACGGCGCGATTTTCGGGCAAATACCACACTGGCCGGTGGCTCGGAAGGTGGCGCTGAGGAATGCCCGAGCGCTCGCCGATTTGGAGGTAATTGGCAAGGCTTGGACCGTTGTGGCGCGGGTTGAGCAGGTAGCATCTGCGGTCGGAGCCCACGAGGGCAGAAAGCTTTTCGGGAGTGAACACGAACCCGGTGGCATCAATGGCTTTTGCAATACAGGGGTCCACGTGTGATAGTGCGAGGCCATTCTGTTCCAGGCCAGACTTGCTCAGACAAAAAAAGTCGTTAGCACCGGTGGCAATTCCACGCCGGCAGTCAAAGTAGTCGCCCATGACTTTCGGCAGGTGACGCGCGCTCCCTTGGGAAGTTCTATTTAGCAGGGTGTTGAGCCACTTGTCGCTGGGGTTAAGGTCGTCCAAGTCGCGGCAGGTGACGCTGTGATTGGGAGTGGTTCCGGTGATGAGGGTTTGGAGGAAAGCCTCTGCCTCGGCAATGGAATCAGCTTTGGTGAGTTTGCAAGGAGCGGATTTGGGGCGGCCCTTTTCCAGGAAGACAATGGCGCTGGTGGTGAGGGATTGGTCGAAAAGGCTCAGCGCCGGATTGAAGACCACTATGCCCGGAGGCCGCAAAGCTTTCCGCAAGCGGTCTTTGATTTCCTCCCCGAAGTTTGCATTGAGAAACTCGGCGGGAGTAATTACGGCAGCGCGCCCGTGGGGCGCGAGGTCTTCCCAGATTTTGAGGAGAAAGAGGGCGTAAAGGTTGGTGAGGCGGTCGATGGGAGTGCCAAAGCATTCCTCAAAGGTGCGCCAAGTGCCCTCTGGGTAGTCGAGGCGGTGGGCTTTGACGTAGGGCGGATTTGCGATGATCCCCTGAAACTGCCCAGCGTCCGAAAGCAGGTAATCAGCGAGGATCAGCTTGGTGCCGCTGGGCGCCGCATTCTTCGCTTGGAGCAGCGTCTCCTGGTCCATTTCAACGCCAACGAGTTTTGTGTGGCGGTGAATGCGGTGGCACTCGTGCAGAAGGCCCCCGAGACCGGTGGCAGGATCAAGCACCGTGACTGGTTTCGCCGACATGACCCAGCGGGCCATCAACTGAGCGACTGGCTGAGGGGTGGGGACTTGGCCAAGGGATCTTGTCTCGCGCTTCCAGGTAGCGGCGTCCGCGTGCGGGTCCGTCTGACCGGTTGCCGTTTCAACTGCGCACGGATCGAAGTAGAGAGACAGAAAATTCTGGTTGTCACGGACTTTCATTCCAATACACAGTACTAGGAGTCAAACTACGTGTCAACTGCTTCCGCTGCGCGGCCCTACCCGACCAACCCGCTAACCATTCTGTCGGGCTCCTGTGTCCCACTGAGACCCGTGGTCGGCGGCTGAAATGATGTCGAGGTAGGGGCCCGGTTGCCTGCCTGCGGCTTCTCTTGATGCATTTGGGAGGCTGCTTTTCCTTGTGCGAAACCGCAGTCCCCACCCGACAGGCGGAGTTGGCCGACCTTTCTGGCGTCGCCCTGCTCAAGCGCCTGCGCAAAGGCAAGGACTGGCTGTATGCCTGTGCGTGCTTCGTTAGCTTGTTCGTCCCTTCACCCGCTTCCAGACTGGCGTCTTGCCACGGGCTACTATGGACCAATCCGACTCCCTGTCTGGCTTCGGGACGTTCTTCTTGTCGTTGAACTCCCCTACCCGCTTGGTCCTCATAGTTAGACCTTTCCATCTAGTTCTTTCGTTCTAAACTCTGGGGATTTTCGGCCCCAAACTTGAGGGACTTCCACCCTCGGAGCAGCCAGACTTCACCTTGGCGCTCAGGAATTTGCTTTTTGCGCACCCACTCGTACTAAGCGCTGCGCGGGTGAGTAAACGGCTGTCGTGCGGACCACCGAACACAATACCCCTGCGGACGCCTCCTTCCCGTCCTGAGCGTGCCGTCATCGAAAACGTGCTAACCGACTGAGAACTGCTCTTCTCCAAGGCGGTTTGGAGCCGGGCTTCTGCT
>JBAXTC010000354.1:0-7708 GCA_037130375.1 Verrucomicrobiota bacterium
GGGTCTGCCGTTCTTGTAAGTCTGTGATTCATTGTCATCCTGTGAGTTGCCGCAGATCAGCGGTGTTTCCACCGTGACCTTACAGACGATGCGACCGGAATGTTTCCCGGCCACAAAGCGGTCGTGGGTGAGGTGGGGATACTGGCGCTGCTTGGCAGGTTCACCAGCCTTCGCGGGCACGAACTCGCCCAGCGGGACAGGTTCTGGCGGCATCCCGGGTCCAAGGGGCACGAAATGATAGGGATTGTGGAAAAGGTCAGGCATAACGGTCAGGCGTTGGCGGTTTGGGTTGCGGGCGGAGTCGTGGGGCGCAGGGCGTTCAGGGCCGACACTAGCGATGTGGATTCGCCGAACCACTGCGTCAGGGTCTCGTAGTTTTTGGGGACCGGGGTGTCGTTTTCGGTGACTGTGGCGTCAGCGGTGCAAAACCCCTGACCTTTGGAAGAGCCGGAGCCGATGGGGAGGTCGCCTTCGGCGAGGTCGCGCAGAACGAGAGCCAGCAGGCCGAGAGAGGCATATTTCTCGTCCACCAACTTCAATCGTGCAAGATCGAGGGTCAACACGCCCTCAAGCGTCGTCGCGCCAGCCAGGTCGGCATCAAACTTTGCGCTGTCGGCCGCGCCGCCGGTGAACCGGTCAATGGCGACGAATTCCTGGTGGTGTTCCTTCAGGCTGGGAGAGCCATCAGCGAGGCTGAGGCGCGGGACATCGAGCGGTGACTGCCAGCCGCCGAAGCCGAAGAGGCGGGCGGCCAGGTCTGCGGGTTTAATGTTGGCGTTGGCCGAGCCGTTCTGAATCAGGTCGAGGACGGTTTCAGTTCGCTTGCCCTTGGTGGTGACTGGCGTGACATCGCCGGGATGCGCGGCACAGTCCAAATCGAGGGTGCGCAGGATCATTTCCGCGCGGGAACGGAGGATTCCTCGCAGGCTTTTTGCCGGGATAAAGGGCCTGCCGGATTCATCGTGAATCGGTACGGCATCGGTGGGTTTCTGGTCTTCGGAGAGCCTTATCGCTTTGGCCTTTTGCGAGCGTTCGCGCTGGCGGGGATCCCGGATGAGCCAGGGGGATTCCAGCGTGAGTTTGATGTGGATGGTGAGCGTGTTGTTTTCCCGAGGCAGCGTGACCGGTTCGTCCTGATCGTTGTTACCGCGTTCGCTGGCAGCATCCGGGCAGTCCAGAATGCTCGGGGCGACCAGAGGTGGCAGCCGTTTAATAATCGCCTGCCTGGTGGCTTTATCCACCGGTCGGCAAGCGGTCAGGCCGGGCTGCGGGTTCTTTTTCCATTCCGCAAGGCCTGTCGCATCGAGCCGGCGAATTTCCTTCACTTTGCACCTGACCCGGCCCCAACCATTGCTGGTTTGCGCGCCGAGGGCGGCTTTGCCCGTATTGAACTGGTCCAGGAGCAGCAGCAGGCGTGCGATGTCCGGTTCCCTTAGGTCGTCACCGCTAATCTCGAAGGCAAAGGTTTCGTTGGCGGGGACGTATTCGAGGTGGTAGAGCAGGTTTTCTTTGGCCGTGCGGGTGCGCCGATCAAGTGAAACGGAGACTGCGACGCAAGTTTTGCGCATTGGATCCCACCACGGCCGGTTGCGGTCAGCGAGCAGTCCGTTCTTGTTCTGCGGTTCGGCGAGAAATGCCTCCGCAGTGGTGCCCTTTCCATCGGAATGGAAGGCATCCCAGAACTCCAACTTGCCGCCGGCGGCGTCCAGCCCGTCGGGTCTGTCCGCGCCAAGCAAGGCTTCCCACTTTTGATGGACGCGGGTTTCCTTGGTCGCCGGATCCGTAACCGAAACCAGAGCCCGGAGCGGCCCTTTGATGCTGGAGCCGGGGAGGTAAGCTGCGCCGGCGTGACCCACGCAGACGGTGGACGCATCCGATTCGTCGTCCTGATCCGAGATGTTTTTTTTCGCCAGCCGGGTGCGAATTTGGATGCAGGCTTCCCCACCGTCGCCGATGTGCAATTCGCTTTGGGTGGTGAAGGTTCCGCGGATAAGCCACCGGTTCTTGAACGGCTGGGGAACCGAACGTTTGTAAGGGGCACTGACTGGTTCGTTCATGGGAGGGAGGGGAGAATGGGGTTGGCAAGAGAGATTGGTTGGGATTCCGGCCGGGGGAAGGGGCTGACATGGACCGCGACCTCGCCGAAGCCGTTTTGGGGGCGATAGGGGTTGTGCGTGTAATCCTCGCCGAAGCGTTTTTTCGCCCAATTCGGCAGGGGCAGTCCCCCGGCGAGCCAGGCCGCCAGTTTCGCTCGGGCTTTGGCCACATCCTTCACGGTGAACACGAATACGCTGCCCGCATTGGTGAGCAGCCAGGGGTCGTAGGGTTGATCGGCTTTCTTCCGTTTTTGGAAATAGTGGTAAAGATGGTTGCCCCCGGCGAGGTGTTGTTGGGCGAAGTGGTGGCTAAGAACCAGGCTGTCGTCGGACAACTCGTTCCACACGGCCCGGTAAAGCGCCAACATCTCGGCGGCAGTGAGCGCGCCGGTCGGCGGGGGGGCGGGATTCTCGAGAAAGCGCGGGTCGGCCAGCAAGGCGGGCGTTTGCAATACAAGGAACAAAGGCTCATCGGTTTTCAACTCCGCCGTTTCCTCTGGTTTCAGAACCGGTTTAGCCAACACTTCGCAGAATGCCTTGGTCTTGCTGACAAAGCCAAGCCAGACGAGGACTTTGGCCAGGGCATCGGCAGTCGCTTTGGCATTCGTCACCTGTGAAAGATCAATGCGCGTGCGCCAGATGATCGGGGTTTTGTGGTCGTCCGCAAAGGGATAAACCATTTCCCAGGCGAAGAGCGCGCCTTCGTCACCGCTCACACCGCGGTCGGCGGTGCGTTTGACGCTGTCAATGGCTGTGCGCACCCGCAGTTCGCGGGCGGGTTGCGCCCATTCGAGTATGCCAAGGGCATCGCCGTGTTCTTTCCAATCGAGTGGAAAGGCCGGGGCAACGAACTTGCCGTCGTCGTCCTTGACCAGGACGGGATCGCGCTGGCCAGCGACATCGTAGAGACATTTCTTGCCGGCGCGAACGGTCGAGAGCGGCAACGCCCGGGGGCGCTGACTGCCTTGGGTGGGGAAGGCGTGGCGGAAACGGAGGTTGTCAAACTCCGGAATGGTGACACCGAGCGCGTTGGCTGTCTGCATGATCGCGCCCGCCAGCATGTTGCCGGGGATGATGATGTCCGACTCGAACAGGTTGTCGCCAATCTTGTGGCGGACGATGCACAAGGGGCCTTGCAGGTGGATGGCAAGGTCGATGGCAATGGGTGCGACGGGGAAAGTGGTTGGCTCTCGGCCAGGGGCTTTCACTGCTTCCACTTTGACCATTTCAGATCGTCCGAAGCCTGTGGTGCGCTGGGCGCCGAATTGAACCTGCCACGCCAGGCCGAGCTGGAGGAGGCGTGCGATTTCCTTCGCTTCGTTGTCATCGGCGCAAAAGACGCGGGCCAGACCTGTAAACTCGACGGGCTGGCCGGGCTGGAACGGAGTTTCTATGACGCGGAGCGCCTCGCCCTTGGCGCTGCCCAGCGCGGAATCGACGGCGGTACGGCTGATGGCTCTGTTTGGCGATCCATTAGTGGTGGCCAACAGGTCGTCCACCGTCAACCGGCCGCGAGACGGCTTGTTAAGAGAAGATTCTCGGGTGGTCTTGCCGAAAAACTCATCAAGGCGGCTGGTTTCCTCGAGTTGATGCAGTGCCTCCCGGACGCGCCCTTCGATGAGGGTGCCAGGCAGCATGGGGCGGCCAGTGCGGAAATCGCGGGCCACCACCGCGTCCAGCCCGAAGCTGGCCGGGTTGGTGGACTTGGTCAGGACAGGGCCTTTTAGAGATAGTGTGATGTGCAGGAGGTAGAGGGATTTCATGGCGGTTCAGAGCAGGGCGTAGTCCCAGAGTTCTTCGAGTTGAAGCCACAGGGTTAGGTCGGTGGGAAACAAGGGGCGGAGCTTCTGATGGAGGCGAACCTTCTCTTCCACGGAAGCATTGCGGAAATAATCCGGCGGCTCGTGGTAACTGGTGCCGTCCGCCGCTTTGCTTGACTTCCCTTTGAAGGCAGCGATTGCCGCCGCCGCCCCGCTTGGGTGGCGCAACATTTCATTGACGAGTGCCCGCAATTGGCTGCGGGCAAAGGAATCCGAGTTCCGAAGCTTATCGGCGTGTGTGGCGATTTCTCGAAGCCGGGTAGTCAACTCGCCATCTCCGACAAGGATCATGTCTCTCGGTAGCACGGCCTCTTTGTAACGCTGGTTCATGGCGTGCTGGTAGTCGGCGCCGAGGTGATCGAATGATTCCAGCGCGACCGTCATGAGCGAGTCGCGCGTCCGATCCGTCGCCTTGGCAAATTCCGCCATCTGGTCTTTGGCCAGGTGCTTGATGCGGTGGATGGGGGCGTGATGCTGGCAGAAGACCAGCGCGGCAGCGTGGGTGAGGGGCACACTGGAGTTAAAGATGGACTCTTGATTCTCGTCCTTCGCCTTGTCCAGGTTCAGATCCTTCATCTGATCGAAGAAGAATGTGGCAAAGCGCCATCCGAGCCTTGCGGGCATGACGAACATGACCTCGTCGCCGCCCCAGAGGAGCGTCTCGAAGCGGGTGCCTTTGCCGGAGTGCCAGTCTCCTGGCTTTCCCATCACCTCCTGTTGAAGGAATTGTTTGAGGAATGTCTCTCGCGCTCTCCGAATGTATTTATCGAATCCCTCTTGCTTTTCCGGCGAATCGCATTTGCTGGCTTGAATGCCGCCGAAGCTGTTGCCGTCGGCGTAGAAAATGGCGAGCTTGCCATCGAGCGGCTTGATACCCGTGGCGATCGCCGCAAAATCCTCGGCGAATGCCGGAAGGTTTGCGATACCGGTTTTTTGATAGAAACTCTGCTTCTTGCTGCGTCCGTATTCCCGACGCTGCCAGACGCTGTCACTCAAGTAACGATCTCGAACCTTGTGGGTGTCGCTTCCCGAATTGATGGCTGGACGGAGGCCGTCGAATCCACAAGCGGGTTTGTTCGGATCGGCGTTGGTGGAATTGGCGCGAGGTAACGCCAGTGTGGCCGCCTGCATCTGCCGCCAGCGGTTGGCAGCGAGGAGACCCTCGACGCCATCGCGGAAGGGGGTGGACACAGGCAGCACGTCCACCACGAAAGTGGCGAGGGACCACTTGGCATTGGCCAACAGTTTCTCAACGGCCTCAGCCACACCGGCCGGATCACTGGTTTCGATTTCGAACAAGCCGGAGGAAGCGCCCTGGCTGAGGACACCTACCTTGTCCCTTCCGACTTTGAATTTCAGGATGTCGATCACTTCAGGAATCGCATCGAGCAGCATCAGACTGCCGCCACGAGCGGTGGAGAGATCGCGGGTGTCGAAGACGAAGTTGGCGAGATTGACGCCTTCAATGCGGAGGAGATGGGTTGCGTTCATTTGTTTTTGGAAGTAAAAGAACTCGGTAAGCAGCGGGCTTTCGCACGGTAGATCATTGATATCGCCAATGGAAGCAGTAAGAACAAAACGACCCATATCGCACACCAGATGATCGGAACCCAGATATTCAACGGTTGAGTGTCGCTCCGTGCTACTTTATTATTGAAACATGATTCGATCCACTCCTTGAAGCCTGTAATCTGATAACATGTCAGGGCCACGGACAGACCGAGACCGACAGCGGCAACCCAGTTCAGCCTGGTGGCCAACTGATTGCGCCGTTCGCCCAGTTCATTGCGCTGTTTGTCGAGTTTGGCGTTCAGAACGTGGTCACTGCTTTGGACTTCTTTGTCAATTTCCTGGTAGATTTCCTGGATGTCCATGCAGCGGCGCTGGAGTTCATACATTTCAAGGTGCTGCTGCTGGTTGGAGAGCAAAGGAAACTGGTATAGGTTTTCAAAATGGAGGAATTGCCACCGAATAGTTGCGACTTGCACGGCCCAATCTTTCCACTCTGGAGAATCTTCGGGAAGCTGCTTATCTCGAAACCGGGCGGAGAGATCGTGCAGCCGTTTGCTGAAGCGGAAGAGGCTGGCGCGAACATAAAAAAGCAGCAGCGTAGCATCGAAGTAGAGCCCTCCACAGTGGAGGGCCAAGGGTGGTTCGCCGTGGGGATCTTCGCAGGCCTCATCTTTTCCCCCTGCCAATAGAGCCATGGAATGCGGAGTAAAGCCATAAAGCGACCCACTGCCCGCCCAGCGGCGATACGTGCGCTCCATCGCCCACCGGTACTCGAAGAGGCTGCAGGAGCCGTCGTCGTCCGGCTCATAAGGACGGTCAATGTTGAGAATCTTCACCCAATGCCCGGACAAACCAGGAATGGGAAAGGTCGTATCCTTGTCCTCAAATCCCGATGCCACCGCGCCGGCCCATGTTCGCGTCTTCTTCTTATCTAGATTGGTGATTACCTCAACATCGCCATTGAGGAAAGCGCAGGCCACAGTAAACGCCCGTTCGTCGGGTTGGACCAGCCAGAGAGGGTCGCCATTTCGATGGCGATCCTCTCTGAAACTACTTGCCTCTTCAGTGAGCCATTTTTGCGGCACCACAAAAAAGGACTGCCCGGGTGGGTCCATGATTGGGTGTCTGAACAGTTTCGCCCATCGATCAGTGTAAAGACTTTGATAATTCTTCTCGCGATCCTTCGGAATCTCAGTTCCGAATATTCCCTTGTAAATGGAATTCAACTCGGCGGCACAGTCGGTTGCATGTTTTTCGAAGGGGCATCGCCAGAAACGGAAAATCTCATTGAAACGCAACATGTCTTCGAAGCTCGGGGGCTTCTTCTCGTCCGGGAAGAAGGCTTCGATCACGAGGAAACCTGAGCGCAGAAGATCACCAGTAGCATCCTGGCCATATCTGCCTGCGGACGGGCTGTCCTCGAACAGGATCAGGGCTGGGGGACGAAGTGCGACTTGGTAAGTGTGTTGCGCAGCCTTCAAGCCGCTTTTCACCTCGAACGGCGCAGCAGCAGACGGCTCGTTCTCCTCCAAGACGAACCAACTGGCGCGGTGGTAGAGCAACTCGGCCGTCTCCGGCGTAAAGTAACGACAGCGGTCCTGGTCCACGACCTGTTCATTCTCAATCGCACTGTGAATCCAGTCCTTCGCGGTAGCGCGGCGAAAGCGAGAGGGTTGCGGGGTCGATTTCTCCACCTTCTCCGCCTGCCATGCGAAGGGCAGCACGAAACGGGTGAAGGAGGCCCGTTTTGCCGAGGGATCACCGATGGCGATTGTGCGTTTCATAATGGCCCCGATCTATCCGCTTGGGCGGAGTCGAGTGATGATGAATTGAATCTTTTCTCGTAACCGGCCGATTTTGCGAGCGTTTGGCGATCCGCTGCGGTGTGAAACAGTGCAGCCGCAGAATCCTCCGCAATGAAGATCAGATTGGGCTTTCGTTTGAACGGAAGCACGAAACGGGTCGCGGAAGTTCGCCCGCCGTCCAGGCGAGTCATTCCGAATCCCGTTGCCATCGGGGTGGCTTGGGGTTCGCAAGGTGCTCCTGAATTTTTGCTTTCAGGCTCCATCATCATTTCCCCGTACTCATGCGGTCAGGATTGTTGAGTTTATTTTCGATGGCAAGTTAATTGTCCAACTGGTTGACTCCTGTTCAATCCCAAACCCATGAACCAACAGGAGGAAACGGAGGGAACGGAGAGGGAAAACAGGAATTGAAGGGGGAATGGGGTGGCAGGGCGGATTCATTCAAGAAATCGTAGCCGCCGACGGGAGTCGGCGC
>JBAXTC010000355.1:0-7701 GCA_037130375.1 Verrucomicrobiota bacterium
GCTCGGCGACATCAAGCTCGACCGGGCGTACATCGGCTCCTGCACGGGCGGCAAGACAAGCGACTTTCTCGAATTCGCGCGCATCCTGCGTGGCAAACGTGTCGTGATTGATACTTTTGGCGTCCCCGCGACGCCCGAAATTGTGCATGACTTGCAGACGTCGCACTGGGACAAAAAGACGGTGTGGGAGATTCTCATTGAAGCCGGCGTGCAAATGACCGAGAACGCCGGCTGCGCGGCGTGCCTGGGCGGGCCAGTGGATACGTTTGGCCGGATGAATGCGCCGCTCAAGTGCATCAGCGCGACCAACCGGAATTTCCCGGGCCGCATGGGCCACAAGGAATCCCAGGTATTCCTCGCCTCGCCGGCAACCGTCGCCGCCAGCGCACTGACCGGCAAGATCACCGACCCGCGCGAATATTTGCCCAAGTAAGTTAACCCCGGCGTACCCGGCTCCGACGGGCGGCGGCAAAGTTTGCGTTCGCGCTGAGTTGCGGATTTTACTGGGCCAGTCTCTCAAAGCCGCGCGTTGATTCCGGGTCGCCTTTGACTTTCAACCCGCCGGTTTGGCATACTGCATCCGATGGAACGGACCGAAGCGCAGTTGATTGCGGCAGTGCTTACAGGCGATGCCGCAAGTTTCGAGCCGTTGGTCGAGACGTATTCCCCGCGCGTGTTTGCGACAGCGCGGCGTTATGCCCGCCGCGAGAGCGAAGTCGAAGACATCGTCCAGGAAGTATGGCTCAAGGCATTCGAGAAACTGAGCAGTTTTCGCGGCGAGGCTCCCTTTGAACACTGGCTGATGCGGCTGGCCGTCCGCACCTGTTACGACTTCCTCCGGGGCCACCAGCGCAACCGCGAGACCACGTTCTCCGAGATGACCGAAGCGGAAGGCGATTGGCTCGATCGATTTGTGACCGGGCCGGAATCCGGCAGCGAGAATGCCGAAGCCGCCCGGCAGTTGGTTGGACGCGTGCTCGAGCAGCTTTCGCCCCCCGCCCGGATGGTCATCACTCTGCTGGAAATCGAGGAACGCTCGGTCAAGGAAATCTCGAGGCTCACCGGCTGGTCGGTTCCGCTGGTCAAGGTGCGCGCCTTTCGGGCGCGGGCTGAGATGCGAAGAATCCTGTCAAAAATCGGCAAAGAAAAGTACCTGTAACCGCGCTTCCAGGAGGGGCGTCTGATAAATTGATCGCTGTATGAATGTTGAGGAATTGCAACGAAAACTGATTGCTGTCGCCAGGGCCAATCCGCCCAGTGACCGCGTCCCTTTCGCCTTCGAGAAGCGCATCATGGCTCGCCTCCCTGCCCGAGCCCGGCTCGATGAATGGGCTTTGTGGTCGCGCGCGCTCTGGCGCGCCGCCGCGCCGTGCGTCGCCGTCATGCTGCTGCTCTCTGCCTGGTCGTTCTTCGTGCCAAATACCGCGACCCCCTCGAACGATTTGTCGCAGGACTTTGAGAATACCCTGCTTGCGGCGGTGGATCAGGAACCACCTGCCGACTCCGCCTGGTGAACACTTGGAGAATCATCCTCGCCACGATGGTGATCTTCGGCACGGGCGTGGTGACCGGTGGGCTGCTGGTCCGCCATTCGGAACATATCCGAACCCCTCGCCCTCTGCGCAACCCTGCCGTTGCCCGATCAGCCCAGGCTCAGTCCGCCGGCGGCATGCGGCTGGATTTCTTGCGCCGTGCTGGACGCGAATTGAAGCTTACACTCGAACAACATGAACGGGTCGATAAGATTATTAAGGAGAGCCAGGAGCGCACCAAAAAGGTGATGGCTCCTTGCCTGCGCGAAGAATTGCAGCGGACGAAGGAGGAATTTCGCGAGGCATTGACCCCCGAACAACGGCCGCGCTTTGATCAAATGCTGAAGCAGCAACAGCAACAGCAACAACAGCGCGCACGCGAGCAGCACCGGCCTCAGCCGCCCGGCGGACCGCCGGCAGAGGGCGTCCCACCGGGCGTTAGCCCTCCGCCGACATCCCGCTGAGGCTGCGCCCGATGTTCAGTCCCTGGGCGCCCGGCGAAACCTTTTCCAGACCAAATTCACCACTTCGTGCGCGGCGGGAACCCGGCCCCAAATCGCCACCAGCAAATAGACCATCGCGGCGATGCCCCCGGGCACAAAAACCGCTCCCAGCTTGAGCATGAGCGTGGCATGGCCGAGTCTTGTTTCCCAAAACCAGGCCAGTGCGGCCGCTATCCCGCCCGCCAGCACCGCATCCGGCACCAGCACGAGTAGCGTGTGAACCACCCCCGCCAAACCCAACCGCGAGAGCTTTCGGCGCAACGCGTACACCAGCAACGCCAGGTTCAAAGAGGCACTCAAGGTGTTGGCCACGCCCAGACCGGCTTCCCGGTACGGCTGCACCAGCCATAGGGCAAATCCCAGGTTCAACCCCAGGCACAAGAGGCTGATCTTCATCGGCGTCTTGACGTCATTGAGCGCATAGAACGCCCGGGCAAGGATATTGTTCATCGAGAACATCAACAACCCCGGCGCCAGGCAGGCCAGCGATAGCGCCACTCGCTGGGTGGCGTCCGGACCGAATTTGCCATGCTCAAAAATCAGTCGCACGATCGGCCCCGCCAGAGCCATCGCAATCGCCGATGCGAGCAGGTTCGCGAAGGCCAAATAACTCAACCCCTGGCTCAGCGTCTGGCGGAACTCGGGATACTTTTTCGCCGCCGCCAATCCCGACAGCGTTGGCAACAGATAGGTCGCCAGGGATATGCCGAATATGCCCTGGGGCAACTCCATCAAACGCACCGAGTAGTTGAAGGTCGCCACAATCGACGCGCCGAACCAAAACGAAAAGAATTGCGTCACCAGCACGTTAATCTGGAAAGCCGCCACTCCGATCGAGCCGGGCAGCATCTTTCGCACAACCTCGCGCACCGTCGGGTCATGCCAGGGCGACACCCATTGGTAGCGATAACCCTCCCGTGACAGGCTCGGCAATTGGAAGAATGCCTGGGCCAACCCGGCGACCAATACCCCGATGGCGAGACCAAATATCTGCTGTTGGAGGGTCGGCCCCATGCGCGGCGCCAGAAACAGCACGCTGGCAATCATCACCACATTGAGCACAACCGCGCCCAGGGCGGGCACAAAAAAGTGGCCGCGCGCATTGGCCATTCCGATGAAAACCGCCGCCAGGCACACCAGCAGCATGTACGGGAACATCAGGCGCAACAACCGCAGCATCAGCGCCGTTTCGGGGCTCAGTCCGCCAAGCGCGAGAGCGAGCGAAATTCCCAGCACCGCCAGCAATGTCACCCCCGCCGCGGCGCTCACCAGCCCGGAAATCACGGCGTTGGCGGAACGCCACATCTCCGCTTCGCCGTGCGTCAGCTCTTTGGCTTTGAAAATCGGAATAAAGGCGGCCGTCAGCGCCCCTTCTCCCAGCAACCGCCGAAACAGGTTGGGCACCTGGAAGGCGAGAATGAACGCGCTCGCCACCCACGAGGTGCCCATGAACGCCGCATAAACCATCTCGCGCACCATCCCCAGCACCCGGCTGGTCAGCGTCGCGGCGGCCATTGCGCCGGAGGATTTCAACATCTGCGACATCGCGGGCCGAAGCTAAAGGGTAAAGGCTAAAGGCTAAAGACTAAAGACTGGCGGCGCGCGCGGTCAGGACTTCGCGCGGTAGCGCTGTATCTTGAATTCGGGCTTATCCAGCACTTCCTCAACCAACTCGAAATCGTCTTCGAACGGCGGAAACAGAGTGTCCCCCTCGACGACCCGTTTGACGAGCGTGAGATACATCTCCGAACACAACGGCAAGGCTAATTGATAAAGCTGCGCTCCGCCGCAAATAAACACTTCCCGCCCGCCCAGAGCGGGATTGGCCGGATCGATCTGGTTCAAATCGGAAACTATCTCCACGCCCGATAGCGGTTTCGGCGAGCGCGTCAGCACAATCGTGGTGCGGTTCGGCAAAGGCTTGCCGATAGACTCGAAGGTTTTGCGGCCCATCACGATGATCTGGCCCGTGGTCATTTTCTTGAACCACTTGAAATCTTCCGGCAGATGCCACGGGATCCGGTTGTCGGCGCCAATCACCCGATTTAACGACATGGCAGCGATGGCTTTGAAGTGTTTCACGCTCTCGATGCTCTCGCATCCCTGGCGGCCCGTCAACGGGCCAGCGATCTCCCGGTCCAGCTCGGTCAACCCATGAAATCCGTTGAACTCTTGTATCCGCACTCTTGACACCACCCCCTTGCCCCTGACTTTACTATCCGTGATGCAAACACTCGAGCCGCCAGACACGCACCATTTCTCCGCCGCCATCGGATGGTTGGAATTGGGCAATGCCGCCGAGGCTGCGGTCGAGTTGGGCCAAATCAGCACGGCCCAACAGGACCAACCGGATGTGCTCGAACTCCGGTGGTTGGTTGCCGCGGAGGAAAAGCGTTGGGAAGAAGGCTTGCGGATCGCCGAAGCCCTGCTGCAGCGAGCGCCAAACCGCTCTTCGGGCTGGCTGCATCGGGCCTACGCGTTGCGCCGGGTTCCCGCCGGCAGCGTGGCTAAGGCATGGGAAGCTCTGCTGCCGGCGTTCGACAAATTCCCGAAGGAACCTATTATCCCCTACAATCTGTCCTGTTATGCGTGTCAAATCCAAAAAATGGATACTGCCCGCCTCTGGCTCAATCGGGCGATTCTCATCGGAGGCAAAGAGAATATCAAGCGGATGGCGATGGAAGACCCTGATTTGGAACCGATTCGGGATGAAATAAGGAAGCTCTAACCCAAAACGCAGGGTCTAAATGTCACCCTCCGTCAGAGGACTTCCGTTTCTGGAATGAATTGTGCTGCCACCAGGCAAGCCCTCGGCGACAGCCTCGGAGAGGGTTAAAAATGATCAATAGAGCGACCTGCGCCGCCATTCTTCTTTTGATGAGCTTTGCCGGCCTCTTTCTGGCCCGGTCTTCCTCCTTTTTGCCTGTCACCACTGAGGGTCATGTCCAGGTTTCCTCTGCCATCTCCCGTGGAACCGTCATCAGGGCGCAGTCGTTTGAAGCGTCCGCGGACGATCAGAGCGCCTTGAAGGTGTCGGCTGCTGCCACCAGCCCTTCCGAGCTGCGGCCCGTAGCCGGTCAAGCCCTCCTGCAGGAACTTCACGACCAAACCGCCAGTGGCCCGATTTCCGGGAGCGCCTTGACCGATCAGGCAGCCAGATCTCAAACCCTGAGCGCTCAGAACAACCCCAATGGCCCTGTGCCTTCGTTTGTCCCGAGTTCCTCGGCCACCAATTTGCTTGTCGGCAGTGACAACCTTCCAGCCCGCTTTCTCTTGCCGGACCGCGGCGATCCGATTCCTTATTTGATTGATGCCGACTATTTGCCTGCAGGCATCACCCAAACACAGGCAGTGACTGCCGTGCAAACCGCTTTGGCAGCCTGGACCAATGCCACCAGCCTCCGATACCGGTTCGCCGGCCTCCAGAGCTTTGGCGTGGCTGCCCCAAATATCAACGTCTCCGATGGCGTTCTCCGCATTCAGCTTCACGATCATTACAACTATCTGGGCGGCGGGAGCTCGACCGGGGACGTGCTGGGAGATGGCGGTCACGCCTGGGCCGTGCTCACACTCCCGGCCGGCTGGACCCTCGGCGGCAACGTGGCGGGAAATGATTTCCATGAAACCGTCAGAGGTTATGTCGTCCTTCAACACACCAATGCCGCCATGCAAACCCTGAGCACCTTCACCGAAATCCTGTGTCACGAAATCGGGCACACCATCGGTTTAACTCACTCGAGCGAAAACCTGAATGAACCCAACCCCATTCTTAAGCAGGCCGCCATGTATTACCTGGCCCATGCCGATGGACGCGGCGCCAGTCTCACCAGCTACGATACTGACACGGTTGGCCAGGTTCACCCCCGAAACAACACGCCGCCCTATTGCTATGATCGTTTTCTGGATGTTGTCACCAGCCCAACCCGCCCAATCAATGTTCCCGGCGTCAATACGGTTCAAGTGCGCGGGTACGACCTTCAAAACAACCGCCTCACCCTGGCCACAACGGGCGCGACCACAAACAACGGCGCCTTTTCGGTGGTGAACAGCAACATCACCTATGTCCCGAAAGCATTCTACGCCGATTCCGGACGCTTCGACCCGGCTTCCGGTAGCTACTATGAACAGGTATGTGTCCGTTATTCCGACGGCACCAACGCCTCGCCTTATGCCATGATCCAGATTCTCTCCTACAGCGCGGACTCCTACTCCGAAGGAATTCCCGACTCCTGGCGCACCTCCTATTTCGGCAATGCCAATCCCTCCGTCGGACTCAAACATCATGCCGCAAATGATCATGATGGCGACGGCTACTCCAACCTCCAGGAATTTCTCTTCGGGTCCAACCCTACCAACAAGACCTCGAACTTGCGCATCACCTCCTTTGGGACCTCAACCATCCAATGGCAGGCCAAGAGCTACGAAGTGTATGAACTGCTCTGTTCCACCAACCTCACGACCTGGACCCGCGCCCTCAGCCCGCTGGCGCCCACCAATTCCACCGGCTCAGCCAACCTCTTCACCAACGGCGGCCCCCGGCAGTTCTTCCGGCTCCAAAAGGTGCCTTAACCACTTGCGAAATGTGTTTGCGTTTGGGGAGGAATCTGATGTACTTCCCTGCGTATGAATCTGAAACAAATCTTCGCTCTCGGTATGTGTGCCACTGCCGTCAATCTTGCCGCAACTTCCTCGCTGCGCGCTGAAAACAAGATCCCCGATCAATACAAAATCGGCGGCTTCTTCATCGGCTGCCAAGCCTATACCTTCAATCGCTTCACGGTGTTTGAAGCGATTGAAAAAGATGCCCAGGCCGGCGGCAAAGTCATCGAGTTTTATCCCGGCCAGAAATTAAGCAAGGAAGATCCCAACGTGGCCTGGGACCACAACGCCTCGGCCGAAACCATCCAGAAGGTCAAAGCCAAACTCGCCGAACACAACATCAAGGCCGTCAACTACGGAGTGGTGAGCATCCCGAAGGATGAGGCCGAGGCGCGCAAGGTGTTCGAGTTTGCCAAAACCATGGGCATGTACGCCATCACCACCGAATCGGTCGAGGCCCTCGACACAATCGAGAAGCTGGTGAAGGAATTCGACATTAACGCCGCCATTCACAACCATCCGAAGCGCGCCACCGATCCCAACTACCGCGTATGGGATCCCAACTATGTTCTGTCGATGGTCAAAGACCGCGACCCACGCATCGGTTCCTGCGCTGACACGGGCCATTGGATTCGTTCCGGCCTCAACCCGGTGGACTGTTTACGCATTCTCAAAGGGCGGATTATCTGCAGCCATTTGAAGGATTTGAACGAGAAAAACCCCGACGCGCATGATGTGCCATTCGGTGCCGGCGTCTGCGATGTCCCCGGAATACTCGATGAGTTGAAAGCGCAGAACTTCGGCGGCAATATTTCCATCGAGTACGAATATCATTGGGATAATTCGACCCCGGAAGTGGGCCAATGCATTGGCTTTGTCCGCGGTTACGGCATGGCCCGGAAATGGTGAGCGCGGCGGTAGTTGCGGCTGACACGTCTTTACTGGAAGCCGAACAGCCCGCTTGTCCCAGATGTTCTGACGAGATTCCGAACGACCGTCGAACACGACAAGGGCGCAGGGCGGATTCAAGAAATCGTAGCCGCCGACGGCAGTCGGCGCTAACACTC
>JBAXTC010000356.1:0-7699 GCA_037130375.1 Verrucomicrobiota bacterium
TCTGGCCCTGCACGGAGTCGGAGACTCCGTGGACCGGCAGGTCGGAGACCTGCCCTACGACCTGTCACAATGAGGTTGGCGCTCACCGGCGGACAAGTCGGCCAAGCCAACTCTCCGTTATCTCTGTTATCTCCTGTTCAAACCCGAGTCAACAATTCCGCACGGAGTCGGAGACTCCGTGCAGAGCCAGAGCCAGAGCAGGAGCAAGAGCAAGAGCAAGAGGTCTGCCCCACGCTGCTCCCCAAAGGTTCCATCCCAGCCCACGATTGACATCGCGCCATTTACCCACTATCTGAATCGGGCGTGTGTTTAACTCCAGCGATTCTTCTCTCATGGCCGCGCGCCCGCAGGTATTTCGGGTGCGCGGGCTGACGAAGGTTTATGGCATGGGGACGGCCGAGGTGCGGGCGCTGGCCGGCGTGGACCTCGACCTCTTTGAAGGCGAGATGGTCGTGTTGCTTGGCCCTTCAGGCAGCGGCAAGACCACCCTCCTCAATAACCTGGGCGGACTTGACGTGCCGACGGCGGGCGAACTTTCGTACCGCGGCCTCGATCTTACCGTCGCCAATGAAGACCAACTCACCCGCTTCCGACGCGAGCACGTCGGGTTCATCTTTCAATTCTACAATCTCATCCCGAGCCTCACCGCGCGCGAGAACGTTGGTCTGATCACCGAGATTGCCAGCAACCCGATGCCGCCGGAAACCGCTCTTGGCATGGTCAACCTCAGCGCGCGCCTCGATCATTTCCCCGCCCAACTCTCGGGCGGCGAGCAGCAGCGGGTGGCGATTGCGCGGGCGATTGCCAAGCGGCCCGAGGTGCTGCTCTGCGACGAGCCGACCGGCGCGCTGGACGTGCGCACCGGCATCGTCGTGCTCGAGGCCATCCAGCGGGTAAATCGGGAGATGGGCACCCTGACGGTCCTCATCACCCACAACGCCGTCATGGCCGACATGGCGGACCGCGTAATCTATTTCTCGGATGGCCGCGTGCATCACATCCGAACCAACGAACACCGCGCGCCGGCCAGCAGCCTGAACTGGTGATGATCTCGCTCCTCAACCGCAAGCTCTGGCGCGACCTCCGGCGCATGACCGGCCAGGCGGTTGCTGTGGCGCTGGTGATGGGCTGCGGGCTGGCCATGATGATCATGGCCCGCAGCCTCATTTATTCGCTCGAATCCACCCGCCAGGAATACTACGAGGCCAACCGCTTTGCCGACGTGTTCGACCTGTTGAAACGCGCCCCCAACGCCATCGCCGCGCGCATCGCGGAGATTGCCGGCGTCGCCACCGTCCAGGTCGCCATCTCCCAGCAGGTGACCCTCGATGTGCCAGGTCTCGACGAGCCGGCCAGCGGCAACGTCCGCTCCCTGCCGGACTTCGCTTCGCCGGAGCTCAACCGCCTTTTTCTGCGCGCGGGCCGATGGCTGACGCCCGGCGTGCGGCGTGAAGTGCTGGTGGGCGAGGCATTCGCCGACGCCAATCACCTGCAACCCGGCGACGCCATTGCCATGCTGCTCAACGGCAAGCGCCAGGAGCTTCGCATCGCCGGCATCGTCCTCTCGCCGGAGTTCATCTTTGAATCGCGGCCCGGCGCCGCCCTGCCGGACAATCGCACCTACGGCACATTTTGGATGCCCTACAAAGAATTGGCAGCCGCCTTCGACCTTGACGGTGCCTTCAATTTCCTTTCGCTTACGCTCGCGCCGGGCGCGTCCGCCTCGCCAGTCATCGCCCAGCTCGATAGATTGCTCACCCCTTACGGCGGCCGGGGCGCCTACGGGCGCGCCGATCATCCATCGCATATCCGCGTCTCGGATGAGATCCGTGTGCTACACATCCTGTCCATCGGATTCCCGGTGGTATTTCTGGGCGTGGCGGCTTTCATGACGAATGCCGTGCTGTCGCGGCTGCTCGCCTTGCAGCGGGAACAGATCGCCATCCTCAAAGCCTTCGGGTTCAGCAATCGTCAGATCGTCATGCACTACCTGAAGTTCGCCTTCGTCATGGTCGGAGCCGCCACCGTGTTTGGCGGGTGCGGCGGGGTTGTGCTCGGCCATCGGCTGGTGGTGATGTATCACCGGTTCTTTCGGTTTCCAGAATTGGCCTTTCGCCTGGATCACACGGCCCTTCCCCTGGCGTTGCTGGTCAGCGCCGGGGCTGCCACCGCGGGTGTGTTTAGCGCCGTGCGGCGCGCCGCGCGGCTTCCGCCCGCCGAGGCGATGCGTCCCGAGCCCCCCGCAAGCTACCGCCCCGCGCTGGTCGAGCGCTCCGGCATCGCCCACTTCCTCTCCCACACCTTCCGCATCGCCGTGCGCAACCTCGAACGTAAACCGGCCCAGGCGCTGTTCACCGTTGCGGGCCTGGCGCTGGCGACGGGCATCCTCATCGTGCCCAACGCTTTCCGCGACGGCGTGACGGAGATCATGGACTTTCAATGGGACATCGTCCAACGACAGGATCTGACCATCGGGCTGGTGGAACCGGGCAACGCCAGGGTTCACCACCTCTTTCGCCAATTGCCGGGAGTCATGGCGGTGGAACCGTTCCGCTCGGCCTTCGTGCGCATCGGTTTCGGTCATCGTCGCCGGCAATTGGCCATCCAGGGTCTGCCGCCCAATTCGGTCCATAGCCGCGTGATTGGCGAATCGTCCCGTCAAATCCGGCTCCCGCAATCGGGCCTGGTCATTTCCTCGAAGCTGGCCGAAGTCCTTGGCGCGCGCGTCGGCGACGAACTCCTGGTCGAGGTTCTGGAAGGCAAGCGCCCCGTGCGCACGGTCCGGCTGATGGGTTTGGCGGAGGATTTCTCCAGCATGGCCGCCTATATGGACATGCATGCCTTGAACCGGCTGCTGGACGAAGGCGACGTCATCTCGGGCGCGAGTTTCAAGATTGACGCCGCCCACCGCGGCGAGTTCCTGCACGCCCTGAAAGGAATTCCGCGCGTGAGCTGGGTGACCATCAAAGAGTCGCTTCGGGATAACTTCCGCCAGACCACGGCCGCCAGCATCGGTTTGATTCAAATGATTTACCTTGTCTTCGCGATGGTCGTCGCCTTCGGCGTAGTCTATAATAACGCCCGCATTTCGCTGGCCGAACGCGCGCGCGAGCTGGCCACGCTGCGGGTCATCGGCTTCTCGCGGCGGGAAGTCGGCACGGTGCTGGTCACCGAGCTGGTAATCCTGGCGCTGATCGCCGTGCCGTTGGGTCTGCTGCTTGGCACCGGGTTCGCCACGGGGATTCTCCGCGAAGTGAACACCGAGACTGTCCGGCTACCGCTCATCCTGAGTGCCAGCAACTATGCCTTCGCCGTGCTCGTCGTTACCATCGCTTCGTCCCTGTCCGCGCTGGTCGTCCTGCGGAAACTCAACCACCTCAACCTCATCGGCGTCCTCAAAGCCCCCGAATGACAATTCATTCCCAGATTCCCGTCTCCAATTTGCAATCTGCCATCCCATGAACCCCACCGCCCCCGACAACCCCGTTCCCCCAACCCCACGCCGCGCCCCGGCGAACCGGCACACCCGCCGCTGGCTGCCTTACGCGGGGGCGATGGTGCTCCTGGCGGTGATCGTCGCCGGACTCTGGCCGCAGCCGATGCCGGTGGAAACCGCCCGGGCCACCCGCGGCATCTTGCGCGCCACCGTCAACGAAGAAGGCAAGACCCGCATCAAGCAACGCTACCTGATTTCTGCGCCCCTCACCGGCCAGCTTCGACGCCTCCCCTTCAAAGCCGGGGCGGAAGTCCAGGCCGAGCAAACCGTGCTGGGGGTGATCGACCCGCTCTCGCCCGCCATGCTCGATGCGCGCGCGCGGGCGCTGGCCGAAGCCCGCCGCGATACCGCCGCTGCCAACCTCGAGAAATCCCACGCCACTCATACCTTTGCCGCCAGCGAGCTGCGCCGTTTCGAGAAACTCTACGCCGGGAAAACCGTCTCCATCCAGGAACTCGAATCCGCCCAACTGCGCGAAGCCTTCGCCGCCAAAGAAGAAACCGCCAGCCAAAGCGCCTTGCGCCAGGCGGAGGCCGAGCTGGCGGAATTCACCTCGAACGACGCCGCCACCAACGCCGTGTGCGTCCCCAAAGAAATCAAAGCGCCGGTCAGCGGCCGCATCCTGCGCGTCTTCGAGGAGAACGCCCGCGTTGTCACCGCCGGCACGCGGTTGCTGGAGATTGGCGACCCGGCCGACCTCGAAGTCGTGATCGAAGTTCTGTCGCGCGACGGCGCCGCCATTCCGCCCGGCACCAAGGTCGAGCTCGAGCAATGGGGCGCTCCCGGCGCGTCCGACCTCCTGGCCCGCGTCCGGCTGGTCGAGCCTGCCGCCTTTACCAAAGTCTCCGCCCTGGGCGTCGAAGAACAGCGCGTCAACGTCGTCGCCGACCTCCTCACCCCGCCCGACCAGCGCCGCAACGTCGGCGACAACTTCCGCGTCGAAGCGCGCATCATCGTCTGGGAAGCCGACCAGGCCCTGAAAGTGCCGGCCGGCGCTCTGTTCCGGCGTGGCGACCAATGGGCCGCCTTCGTCCTGACCGGTGGCTGCGCCCAACTGCGCCCCGTGAAGGTCGGCCGTTCCAGCGGCACCGAAACCCAGGTTCTCGACGGACTTAAGGAAGGCGAGGAAGTCATCCTCTATCCCGGCAGCCGCATCCACGCCGGCCAGCGCGTCAAGCCAATCCATATCTGATCCAGCATTGGACAATGATTCTCTCGGCCGCATGAGCTTTTTCTTTAGGTCGCTCCTCCCGCCCCAGCGCCTGCGCGTGCTGGCGCGGTAATAAGGTGAGGATTTGGGACTGTGCGCGACGCTTGACCGGCGAGCTTTGGTCCGGTACGTTGCCGCATCGAAGCATACGTGTTTTTATGGATAATTTTTTAGTGCCAATGGTGGTGGAGCAGACCGGCCGGGGTGAGCGCGGGTACGACATCTATTCCCGTCTGCTGGTGGATCGCATCGTGTTTTTGGGGACGCCCGTGGATGATATGGTGGCAAACCTCATCATCGCACAATTGCTTTTCCTGCAAATGACCGATCCCAAGAAGGACATCCACCTCTACATCAACTCGCCCGGCGGCAGCGTCACCTCCGGCCTGGCGATCTATGATACCATGCAATTCCTCACTTGCGACGTGAACACCTACTGCATCGGCCAGGCCGCCAGCATGGGTGCCGTGCTCTTGTGCGGCGGCACCAAGGGCAAACGTTACTCCTTGCCAAACTCGAACATTATGATCCACCAGTTGCTGGGCGGAGCGGAAGGCCCGGCGAGCGATGTGGAAATCCGTGTGCGGTACATGATCAAGCTCAAGCACCGCCTCAACAGTATCATCGCCAAGCATTGCAACCGCTCTATTGAACAGGTTGAGAAAGACACCGACCGCGATAATTTCATGACGTCCGAGGAAGCCAAAGCCTACGGGCTGGTGGACGAAGTTGTTCAGTCCCGCAAAGAGATTCCGGCCCTGGCCGAAACCTCCACCAGCCTGGCCGACAAGAAGGCATAATTCCGATGGCGCGGCCGACCAACATCACCCTGTGCAGTTTCTGCGGCAAGTCCCACGCCGAAGTCAAAAAGCTCATCCAAGGCCCGGGTGTTTTCATCTGCGACAACTGCGTCACGCTCTGTAAACAGGTTCTCGACAAGGAATTCGCCGTTCAGGTTAAAAAGCACAAACCGTGCGGCGGCATTGCCAAGCCCGCCGAGCTCAAGCGCCAGCTCGACATGGCCTGCATCGGCCAGGAGCACGCCAAGAAGACCCTTGCCGTCGCAGTCCACAATCATTACAAGCGCATTTTGCAGGAGCCGCCTCCGCCACCGGCCGAGGGCGAAGCCGTTCCGCCGTCCGATCCACATGCCGAGGTCGAGATCGAAAAAAGCAACATCCTCATGGTCGGGCCGACCGGTTCGGGCAAGACCCTGCTCGCCCGCACCCTCGCCAAAATCCTGGATGTCCCGTTTGCTATTGCTGACGCCACCACCCTCACCGAGGCAGGCTACGTCGGAGAAGACGTCGAGAATATCATTTTGCGACTGCTCCAAAACTCCGATTACGACGTCAAGCGAGCCCAGCGCGGCATTGTGTATATTGACGAGATCGACAAGATTGCCCGCAAGACAGAGAACGTCTCCATCACGCGCGACGTTTCCGGGGAAGGCGTCCAGCAGGCTCTGCTGAAAATTCTCGAAGGGACCGTCTGCAGTGTTCCGCCGCAGGGCGGCCGCAAACATCCGCAGCAGGAATACATCCGCGTCGATACCTCTGACATCCTCTTCATCTGCGGCGGCGCGTTCGTCGGTTTGGAGCGCATCATTCAGCGACGCCTCGGCAAACAGGTTATGGGCTTTCGCGGCGCGGAGGAGAGCCTCAAGGCGGCCGCTATCGACCGTGCGCAACTCCTGGAGCACGTTGAACCAGAAGATCTGCTCGGCTTCGGCTTCATCCCCGAGTTCATCGGCCGCCTCCCCATGCTCACCGTCCTGTCCGAATTGACGGAAGACCAATTGGTTTCAATTTTGTCTGACACTAAGAACGCGCTCATCAAGCAATACGCCAAACTGATGGCGATGGAGGGCGTTGAACTTGAATTCTCAACCGACGCGCTCCACGAATTGGCCGTCCAAGCCATCAGAAAAGGCACCGGGGCGCGGGCCCTGCGCAGCCTGCTTGAACGGCTCATGCTCGACGTCATGTACGATGTGCCCGGCAGCGACGACATCCTCCACATCCACATCACCCAACCTGTCGTCGCCGGCCAAAGCAAGCCCCTGATCCGCCGCCGCCCCGGCCGCGCCGCTGCTTAACGCCCGACGCGATCAAGACCCGCGGCTTCCGCACCCCGCCCGTCGTGATGGATTTAAGCGGGTCTTAGCGGGGAGTCATCTCGGCCGCACGATCACCCTTCTCCGAATCGAGCTTCGTTATTCCTTCGTCCTTGGCCACTCGTCATTTCCTCTCTGCCTTCATCTGCCGATGGACAAAGACATAATACATTGATCCGAGCACGACCATGACGCCGCCGAGCCAGAGCGTGACCCTGCGCATCTCGCCGTTCATCAGCTTTTCATCATCGCCCGCTTTGATCCCCACCCAGCAAAGGACAGCACACCAGATGGCCGAACCGAGCACGGTGTAGAGGGAAAACGCTTTGTAATTCATTTTCACGATGCCGGCGGGGATGCCAATCAAATGGCGCACCACAGGCAGCAGCCGCGAGATGAAAATTCCCATCGAACCGTAATGTGCGGCCCAGCGCTCGGCCCCTTCCACTTTCGCCTGCGAAATCATGACATAACGGCCATAGCGCATCACCAACGGACGTCCGGCCAGCCGCGCGGCCCAGTACATCGCCGTCGCCCCGAGCCAGGAGCCGATCGTCCCGGCAATGATAATCCCGGTCATGCTGAGGGGAATCTGGTGCGTGTGCGCCCAGTAGGCGGCTGGTGGAATAACGACTTCGCTCGGTAGCGGAAATACCGAGCTTTCAACCGCCATCATTAGGCCAACCACCCAATAGCCGCCGGTTTTAAGCGCTCCAACATACCAAGTCTTGAGCGACGCAATAATTGCTTTAAGCATGTAGGGGCTGCATATAGCGGAAAAAGCCGGCGGAGGGAAAGAGATTCTGTTCTGGCCGGCGAGAACTCAGGGTGGTTTCAAGAAATCGTAGCCGCCGACGGCAGTCGGCGCTAACACTCC
>JBAXTC010000357.1:0-7697 GCA_037130375.1 Verrucomicrobiota bacterium
CTGGACGGTAGAATTGTCCCAATTGGCAAAATCAGCGATGAAGTCGAGGAGCGCGGATCGCAAGGCTAAAGGCTGAAGGCTAAAGGCTGAAGTGGAAGATAGCTTCTGCCAGAGTTTGAAGTTTTCGGGGGAACAATGGTCATTGGCGAGCTTAGTGTCGCTGGTGATCTTGCGGGCGAAGTCCAAAATGATTCTCTCTGCGGCCTTGCGGAATGCAGCGGGGCATTGTTCGTCCGCCGGGTCGGGCCATAGCGCAGCGCAGATGACCGCCCGACACGCCGCCAATGGACGCCGCGCCCACCAGATGTGGAGCGTTGAAATGTGGCCGTGCCGGATGGATTTCTCGCGCCGCGCGTGGGCGGAGATGCGCTTGATCGGCAGGTCAACTTCGATGAGGCGTTTGGGGTAGGTCATGCGTGAAACGTTATGCGTGAAACGTGACCCCAAGGCGCGGGCATCGGTAGATTCGGCGAATTCATTTGGCCAAGGATGGGTGTGTAGTTGCGGGTCGCGCGTAGCGAGTTGCGGATTGCGCGTAGCGAGTTGCGGATAGTTGCGGATTCATGCGTTTGCCGAGGGCTCCTTTAGGACGTAATAAGTGGCCCGGGCCGCACCACGCCGCTCAACCAACTGGAGTTCCGCGAGCTTGGCCATGTCCTTTCTTACGGCTTGCTCGGATACTGAGAGCTTGGCGGCGAGGTCGGGCACCTGAACCTCTTTGGTCTTCAGCAGCTCGCGGACGATGGTTTTCTGGTTGGCGGTGAGCCGATCCAGGACAGACGGCTCGACCGCGAACAGGGGACGCGCGGTCTGAGGCTTCACCTTGCTGAGTGACCTGCCCGGTCCCCTGAAGGTGACGACAAAGTGGCCATCAATGATTTGAAACTCCGGCTCCGGCAAACCCATGTTGCGAGTCACCGTCACCATCCGGCGGAAGCCGTCACCTTGTTCTTCGATCCGGTCAAAGAATGACAAGGCGCGAGCGACGTTTGGATTGCGCGAACACGGCAGGTATTTGAGCGAGCGAATCTTCGCCAGGGTGAGCGGAGGCGGTGGAAGACCCGGACTTAGAATGACGATCCGATCGGCATATTTCTCGAGGCGAATGCTCGAGCCACGGAGGGAGTAATCGCGATGCGCCACGGCGTTGATCAATGCCTCGCGCAATGCTTCGTAAGGATACTCGTCAATCTGGACCCGTGCGAACCCAGACACCCTCGTGGCGTGGCGCATGTTCCGGACCAGAAAATCGGTTGCTTCCTGAATGGCCTTGGGCAACGGCTGGCGGATGTCCTTCCGGTCAATAGCCTCACCTTTTTCCGTGCCGCCGTACGTATTGGCAGCGATGCGGCATTGCGGGAACACCGCGTCAGGGGCCTTGCCCAAAACCAGCAGGCCGGCGGCCGTGGGCCGGAACGTGCCGCCGCGCTGGTCGTGCCAGAGGAGTCCCCGGTTGAGCAGGGCCCTTCGGACCGAATCGTCATCGGCCGCTGGCTGGCGCCGCACCGCGGTCACGTACTGTCGGGCAAGGTCATCGTCGAGGTCGGTAAAGTCCACCTGCACAAGCAACTGCGTGTCGAAATCGGAGGCAGCCCCGAGTGTTTGCTCAAATTCGATTTGCTCGGTGGTGGAGGGGCTGAGTCCACGCTTTTCCAGACCGGGCAAGAGCGCGTCGCGAACAAGCTGCTTCAACTCCGGGTAATTGGAGAAGCGGCGATAGGTGTGGCCCGTGCGAGCGTCGCGGACTGCCGCAAACAGCGCCTGCATTCTCTCATCCCGATTTCTATCACGCCCCGACTGGCCTTTGATGAAGAAACCGATCGGCAGGTTCCGCTCTTTCGCCCGGAGATACTCGCGGTGCGTCGCCGAAAGGCCGTCCTGACCTTGCGGACCATACTCGAAGCCGATAATGCCAACGTAAACATCGCAGGAATCGAGTGCCGCGATGTACGCTTGCTCGGCGGGCAGCGTTGAAGCCGGTTGTCTCTCGAAGAGGATCGCTTCGCAATTCTTGCTCAGGAATGGGTCGGTGCTGACGAGTTCCGCGATAGCCACACGCTCGTTCTCCAATTCCTGCTGCACCGAGCTGACAAAGACGCGGAGTTTGCTCACGGGTTACCCCCTGTTCGATACGCCGGCGGGTCCTCTCTTAATTCAACCGGGTGCTTTATGGAGTCCTGCCGCAGGCGGTAGTGCTCCACCTTGACGATGGGCTGCCAGTCGAGGATGGCGGGGTCCTGGAAGATGTTAAGCGACGGGGTAGCGGCGCAGTGCAGCACTATGTGCAGCTGGTCGAGGGTCATGGGCGGCGGTTGGGTGTGGGGTGCGACGGCGGGGCGAGCCGCGCGGGGTGCGGGTTGGGTTGGCCTGGAAGAGGCCCTTTGGTGACCGGTGACTGTGCAATTGTGCCGCCCATGACGTTAAGTCGCGCAATGATGCGACCATCCGAAGCAAGATGCACGAGAATTTTCGGCTGACCGGGGTGGCGCAGACGCGAAGACCCCTTGGGGTCGCGGAAGGGGTCGAACATCGGGGATGGGTGGGCCGGGTTCGCGAGCAGAAACAATCCCCGACTGGCGCCGGGGAGGTCTGACTCATACGGTCACTTGTTCGGCGGTGCGCGGCGGGTCGTCGCACTGGTGAGGGTTGGTTTCGGCCTGGTCGGCGGGGCGGGCGGGCTTGGTGACGCCGGCAATGAAGCCGTGGGCCAGGCTAGTGGCTTCTCTGGGGACGAGGCGGTGTAGGGCGATGGAACCGCTGTCAAATGCGGTGCCCAAGCGGTACCCTGCGCGACATGAGCTTTGAATCGACAGACTCCGTGGACCCCGAATCGTCTCAGACCGCAGCAGTCGAGGCAGCGTCCAGGAACGGAGGGGTGATTTTGGCCAAGCGGCTCACTATTCCAGAATGAAAGGCCCTCCGGCGGTGCGAGAAGATCATCGTCAAGGGCGCCGCCGAATTTATTCGTGTAGGGCTGGCTCTGCGGGAAATTCGTGATCACAAGCTCTATCGCGAAACGCATTCCACTTTCGAGGATTACTGCGTGGCCAAATTCGACTTCAGACGGGCGCACGGGTATAGGGGCTGATTGAGGAAGCATCCGTCGTGATTGAGTTGCAACAACTGTCTCCAATTGGAGACAGTTTGTTGCCTGTCAACGAAGGCCAAGCTCGCGAACTCGCGGCAGTGCTAACGAACATGCGCGTCGAGGTGATGAGGTTGGCTTCAAAAAAGGCTGGCGGAAAGCCTTTGAGTGCCAGGTTAATCCGGGAAGCCGGCATCGAACTTGGCGCCTCCAGAGGGGCGAATGGCAAGTTGATCCCATTTGGTGGGGACGATTGCGTCGATACGCCGGACTGGTTGGCGCACGCCATCGTGCAACATTTCATGCCGTCTGGAAGAGCTCTGGAGCCTTGCCGCGGCGGCGGTGCATTTCTGCGCGCCTTGCCGAAGAATTGCAATGGAGAATGGTGCGAGATACGAGACGGGCGCGATTTCTTCAGCGCCGAGGGACATTGGGACTGGCTGATAACCAACCCGCCATACTCTCAGTTCCGCCAATTCCTGGTTAAGGCAATGCAAGTGACGGACAATGTAGTATTCCTGTCTTTGGCAAACGCGTGGTTCATGCGGGCACGGCAAGATGACATCCGGCATGATAGTTTCGGTTTGGTCGAACTGCTCGAAGTCCCAGTTCCTAAAGCTCCGTGGCCTCAGTTTGGGATGACGTTGGCCGCAGCGTGGCTGAGGCGAGGCTGGTCCGGCGGGATAAACTACACGCGCCTCAAGCCAGAGGGAAACCATGGAAGGCAAGAGGCTTGAAGTAGCGTGCGCATTGGAGGGCTAAAAGTATTGACGGGTGGCCGCGATGCTTGGCACCAAACGGCACCGGCTCGGAGTCGGTCATGTCCCCGGCTTCCGGGGCTGGCACCGCAGGTGCACCGATGGGCTTGGGCTGCATCGGAGGATCCACCATGCCGGTGTTCGGCGCAAACATATCGGACGCGTCGTTAGCAACGGGTAGCCAGTTCCATGATGACCAACTGGAATACAGCGCGATCGGCAGTGGAAGCGACGGCGAGGACCACGGCCCCGGCATGGCTCCCTGGGTGGTTTCCACGCTCTGGCAAGGTGCAACTGTGCATAGCGGCGATGTGACGGACATAACGCGCAATAATTGGGCGCGGCCATCACGTTGACGGGTTAGGTATGTGTTTGGTGTCATGGGTTGAAGAATTGGGCTACGATGGTGGTTTGTTTTGGCATCGAGTCCGTCAACCGACGGAACAATTCCTCCCCGCGTGAAAAGTCGGGCTTGGCGCATCGGCAGGTGGGAGTATCGAGGTGCCTGATCATGATGGTGGGTTTGCGAGCTCCGTGACGGCTGGCGTGCTGGTTTCCGTGCAGTTGCCGGGCCAGCTCAGTGCGATACTTGCGCTGGCCGCAAATGGCACACGTCGGGTTGACGGCCTCAGCCAATTCGAGGGGATGAAGTTCCATGTTAGAACATTTGGAGTTGGCCACCATGGGCTACGTTTGCGTTTACAATGTTGATGGCTTCGACGACGGATGACTTGCAAAGCTCGTCAGCAAGTCCAGCCTTCCGAAGCTCCTCACGCCGGAGGGCCTTCCGTTGCAATTCAATATCGATCTCGTTGCTGGGATCTGATCCGCTGGTGGATAGTAAGGTTCTAGGTCCATAATGCAGTTATAAGGCTAGAACATTTGGAGTTGGCCGCCGACCGGCACAGCAGCGCTAGCGCGCTCGATGGATTGCATCACGTAGTACTGACGCTTCAAATCTTCCATCGCACGGATGATCTCTTTCCGGCGTTTGGGCGATAATGTCTTGTTGGTGTGACCACGGTTAGTGCTTAAGACCTCTTCCCAGTCGTAGATGCGCTGGTTAAGCATTGCGATAATTTGCTTTATCATAAACATTATAATTATGCGCGATGTGGTCGGACCCTCGCTGGTTGGAATTGGTTAGTAGCTCTCTTCTTCTGCGCCGATAAGTGAGCGGAGGTTTTCAGCCAGTTCGGCTCGACCGTCAGCTACACCGTCGCGGTAAACTCCGTCCAGCCACACCAACTCCGTAACAGCATCCACAACATCGGCATCGGTGGCGGCGTAAGCAGCGCGAACCGGCACGGACGCTGCAGTCTGTCCGCCAATAAGCATGTGCCATTGCGCGCGGCGGGAATCTAGCACGATAGGGCATGTGAACTTGACCTTGGGGATGAGCGCCTTGATGGACGCGTGGGATTCTTCAATCGCGACGTGCAACTGCCCGCATATAGAGTCCCCTAGTTCACGCGCTGTGACAGGTTGACGGAAGGACGCATTCACGCCATCTAGCGCGCTAACGTCATTGACGATAATGGCATCCTTGCCAAATCCCTTGGCCATGAGGGGTGTATCCAGCACGTTGAGCAGGGGGCCACATTCAGTAACGAACAGCCCCAAGTTTTCATCGAGGACCTCCACGTAGCTGAAGGGGATAATAGGAAGTCCATCGAGCTGGAGCGCTGGTGCGTTCGGATGTGTGTTGTTCAGGAGGTTACGGACTTTCTCGGTGTTTACGTATGATTCGTCGGCAGTTATAGTTTTCATATTAACGGTTCAATGCTTATTTCCGGGCTTGCGACACGGCAGGATCGGAACATACCAACCCAGGCGCATTACGGGAAGTTACCCCCGCGCTCTGCTACCAACCACCGCCTCCGCTTTGGTGCTCCATGCACCAATCCTCGTAATGCGCATCCTCACGCGCACGGTCTGCGGCTCGTTGTTCTAGTGTGGTGGTCGCTATATAATGATCCTGGATAGCGGCTACGACTTCAGCCAGCCTCGCCCGCTCAGCTACGACTTTGGCCAGCTTTTCTCGTTCGATTGTATCTGTTTCGTTCTTCATATCAGTTATAACAGTTCTAGTTGTTGTTGACCGTTTTCTAAATCAAGTGTCGGATGCTTCCCCTCAAGCCGCCCCCTCAGTTGGGCCAGCGTATCCCGCAGGACGCGCCGGCAGAAATCTACAGATACCCGGCGATGGAGCTTCTTTGAGGCCATCCGGGCCACCTTCCTCCACGAGCGATTCTTTATAATGCGTTGCTCAATGATCATCTTGGCTGTGGGGTGGCATTGCTCCAGCATCGGCATGACTGACGCCCCGGCATCCGAGCTGGCCTGCTCGTGGACGCGGTCAACCGTTTCTGGCGCGGCAATAGTGTCGGCAAGACACTGACCGTCCTCGTCGGTAGCGTCCAGAGCTACTGATGTTATAGGATGCTTCCACTTGCTACGGCTGACGGGGCGCAACCCTGCGATAACCTTCTGCATTTCCCACCTGGCGGGCCAGTAACTGTAGGTGGTCAATTTGCCGCGCGGCGGGTCCCATCGGTCAATGGCCTTGAGCAAGCCTACAGCCCCGGCTTGCAGCAAGTCCTGACGGGTAGCTTCATCATCACTAGCAGCCGGGAAGGTAGATACCGCTAGGCCGAACACCCCCCTCATATTGGAGAGTACTAGCCCGTCCCTGGGCGAAACAAGGCGTATTTCTCCATTCCTGACCGCTACAGTTGGAGTATTGTCTCCTTGTCGCATCCGGCGGCAGAGCTCTGCCTGTCGCTGGTGCGATAGTGGTTCGCAGAGGTGGTTTCCCGCGTCGGTCTTCATGGTAACAGTATTTTACCTCCCGAGTCAATTGCAAGGTATTTGTGCAAACTATTTTCAAGACGCCTCAATCACTGTCTCCTTGCAATCCGAAAGAGTTGTAATTATGATACTACCATGAAGATAACGATCAACCCCACCACCGCCCAAGAATGCATGCAGGCACTCATAAACGAGTTGCGCGCTGCTCAGACGGCTGCCGCCAATTCCACCGGAACAACACAGGATCGACTTCAGGATTTCGTCAATGATCTTGGAGAAGGCTACACAGTGCTATGCCAGGAAGGATTCCTGCATATAGACAAGCTTAGCGGCATCGCGGCGATCATCGAGGACGCGCGTGCGGTTGCGTCCTTCGCAGTCGTATATGACGCGGTGCATGGGGAGGATACCAAAATGGTATCCATGGGGGAGGCTCACGGCTACGGACTCGGCGGAACCTACATGGCCGACGATACCCACCAGCCGTGCGCAAAATGTGGCCGTATCTGCGATTGCGAGAAGACTCTTGTCGATGGCGTGTGCAAGGAATGCGCGGCAGTCAAGCGTTGGATTCCATGCTGCGAAATGTGTGGTAGCCGGGAGAATCTAACTGAGCGCGATGGGTTTGAGGATACGTTTTACATCTGCGCCCAGTGTGCTAAATGATTTTGAGGCGCGGGCCTGAGAAACCCGCCACCATAAACGGGGAGCCCTACTTGTGTAGGGCTCTTTTTGTTTCCCGCCACGACGGACGAACGCCTGTAGGCGCCTGTAGGCCGCCCTGCCGCAGTACCTACCCCGAAGGTCTCACCGTAGCCGGATGCGGTGCGGCGCGTCCTGGGGCATCCTAGAGCGATTGTGACGTGTTATATGTTGCAAAAGAAGAGGCCGGGCGTTGCACCCGGCCATAACCGTATATATGAAGTGCCAGCGGTAACCAGCCGTGGCTACTTACATTATAGGTCAAAGGGGATAAGGTCTTCCCCGTCGAGGGGCGTGTGAAGAACTGTGCACGCAGTGCACCGAGCGAAGCGAGGGGACAG